>NZ_CAWPRC010000161.1:79021-261966 GCF_963890165.1 Aliivibrio sp. SR45-2
ACCATCTTCAACAGTCCGCCAATGTTACTTGACTGTTGTTACAAAATTTGGAGCGACACACGAGGCTCGAACTCGTGACCTCAACCTTGGCAAGGTTGCGCTCTACCAGCTGAGCTAGTGTCGCAAATGGAGGCGCGTCCCGGAGTCGAACCGAGCTCCACGGATTTGCAATCCGCTGCATAGCCACTCTGCCAACACGCCATTCCAGCCCTCAAAGACTTAACCAATTACTTAGTTGCCTTCCTCTTGGGTACGGGATGCATTCTACTGATTCAGCATCTGTAGTCAACACTATTTTTCTATTTTTGTTCCGTTTGAATAAAATGCGATCAAAATGAATATAAAACACACTAAAAATGCAGTATTCAAACAAATTAAGATAAGATAACTGTAGAAAGTAAGAATAAAACAAACTAAAAACTAAGAATAAAAAGCAGCAATATCAGAACTCTATACTTTATTTTGTTATAAATACAAAAAAAGCGAACCTAAGTTCGCTTCTTCATCTCAATCACTGACTAATCATCAGCATTAAGTAGATCATCTTTCGCTGCAGCGAGATATTGCATCATTGACCAGTACGTTAGAATGGTGGCTACATAAAGTGCAACATAACCAACCCACACCATCCAATCATCATAACGCCAAATTAAAACCCACAATGCGAACATTTGAGAAACGGTTTTAACTTTTCCAACCCAAGAAACAGCAACACTTGCACGTTTACCTATTTCTGCCATCCATTCTCTTAAAGCAGAAATAATCAGTTCACGCCCTATCATGGTAATCGCAGGAATTGTTATCCAAATACTATGATAATGTTCGGTAATTAAAATTAAGGCCGCAGCAACCATTACTTTATCTGCGACAGGATCTAAAAAGGCACCAAATCGAGAGGTTTGTCCTAGCTTTCTTGCTAGTAACCCATCCAACCAATCAGTAAAGCCTGCTACCCAAAAAACCATCGCAGCAGCAACTGCAGACCATTCATAAGGTAAATAGAAAACAACAACAAACACTGGAATAAGTGCAAGTCGGATAAACGTGAGTATATTTGGTATCGTTAATCGCATAATAATTCTTTAGTTTTGGTCCGCGGGTCTATGGTGCGCTTTTTTTACCCTTGTTTCAACGCATCCTGTATTTTTTCTGCTAAAGAGCGGCTAATACCTGGCACTTTGCTTATTTCTTCAACACTTGCCTTTTTTAATTCTTGTAGACCACCTAAATATTGTAATAATGCTTGTCTCCGCTTAGGACCGACACCTTCAATGTGTTGCAATGTACTGGTTTTTCTTACTTTAGCGCGCTGAGCACGGTGCCCGCTAATCGCATGATTATGACTCTCATCACGAATATGTTGTATTAAATGCAATGCAGGCGAATCACTTGGCATCGAAAACTCTTCTCCTGTAATTTTCACCAGAGTCTCTAGCCCATGCTTTCTTGTCACTCCTTTTGCAATCCCAAGTAATAACGGTCTTTTTGGCCAATCTCCCCAATGCTGACGAATAACGTCGTAAGCTCTGTTCAATTGCCCTTTCCCTCCGTCAATAAACACAATATCAGGGATTTTATCAATATCCAATTGCTTACTGTAACGACGTTCTAAAACTTGAGCCATCGCCGCGTAATCATCCCCCCCAGTAATACCGGTAATATTGTATCGACGATATTCCGATTTTACTGGCCCTTCTTGATTAAATACAACGCATGACGCGACGGTTTTCTCTCCCATCGTATGGCTGATATCAAAACATTCCATACGTTGGATAGATGCTAAAGAAAGCGCGTCTTCTAACTGTTTAAATCGCTGATAAACCGTAAGCTTATGGTTCGCCTTACTCGTTAAGGCCGACAATGCATTCGTATCCGCGAGTTTTAGATAGCGACCTTTCATTCCTTTAGGGTTTAATTGAAATAACACTTTACGGCCAGACAGTTCCGTTAATGCCTGCTCTAGCCCTTCACTCTCAAATTCAAAACTGGTAATCACTCGATTGGGAATAGTGCGCCCTTGACTGTGGTTTAAATAATATTGAGTGAGAAAACTAGAAAATACTTCCTCTTTCTCAGTTTTAGCTGGAATTTTAGGAAAAAAACTACGGCTGCCTAAAATCTTTCCATGTCGGATCATTAACAAGTGAATACAAGCGAGTCCATTTTCAATAGCAAAACCTAATACATCAAGATCGTCACTACTTTCATCCGAAACATATTGCTGTTCTTGTACACGTCTCATTGATTGAATTTGATCACGAATTGTCGCTGCTTTTTCAAAATTAAGAGCCTGACTCGCCCCTTCCATTTGTTCAACTAGAGATTGAATAACTTGTCGGTCTTTCCCTTGCAAAAACAATCGAATAAATTCAGTTTGCTCGGCATAATCTTCATCACTAATAATGCCTTTTACGCATGGCGCTAAACAGCGACCAATTTGATGCATTAAACAAGGTCTATGACGATTTGCATACACTGAATCTTCACATTGACGAATAGGGAATAGTTTTTGAATTAGATGAAGGGAATCTCTAACCGCTCCTGAATCAGGATAAGGTCCAAAATATTCTCCTTTTTTTCGTTTCGTACCACGATGAATGGAGATCCTTGGATGCTTATGATTCGAAATGAAAATGTAAGGATAAGATTTATCATCACGCAGCAGCACATTATATTTAGGTAAATATTGCTTAATATAATTATGCTCAAGAATTAATGCTTCAGTTTCTGTATGAGTGACCGTAACATCAATTTGTGCAATATGTGTGACCAAGGCTTTGGTTTTTTCTGAAGGGATATTATTGCGAAAATAGCTCGATAATCGCTTTTTTAAATCCTTTGCTTTACCGACGTAAATAACCTCAGCTTCGGCGTTATACATTCGATAAACGCCGGGCTGATGGGTAACAGATAGTAGAAAAGCTTTTGAATCAAAAGGAGGCACTACAGCGTCTCAGCATCTAATATGCCATGACGAATAGCTAAATGCGTTAATTCAACATCTCCACTAATGTCTAATTTACTAAATAATCGATAACGATAACTATTCACAGTTTTAGGGCTTAAATTAAGTTGTTCGGAAATATCCGTCACTTTTTCGCCTTTAGTAATCATGATCATTATCTGTAGCTCACGCTCTGAAAGTTCTTTAAAAGGATTTTCAGAATCAGGCGTAAATTGACTTAACGCCATTTGTTGAGCAATTTCTGGTGATAAGTAACGCTGACCACTTTGTACCATACGAATAGCATTCACCATTTCATCCGGTCCCGCACCTTTGGTTAGATAGCCTGCAGCTCCCGCTTGCATCACCTTAGTTGGGAATGGATTCTCAGTATGAATAGTTAATACTATAACTTTCATATCTGGGTTAAATCGTAAAATCTTTTTCGTGGCTTCTAAGCCACCAATACCAGGCATGTTCATATCCATCAGAACAATATCAGCCTGCTCTGTTCGACACCATTTAACGGCATCTTCACCGCTGTCAGCTTCCCCTACTACTTTAATTCCACGGACGTCTTCAAGAATACGTCGAATCCCTGTGCGAACCAGCTCATGATCATCTACAAGGAATACTTTAATCACAACTGACACTCCGAATTAATCTACAGCCACCTCGGCTGAGGCTTATCTCAATGTCCTATTTTACCTTAAATAAAAAGTAATGCGCGCATTGATTATGCGTTAGGACGCAAATTTTTGCTATTAAAAGCCTATTGACTTTACTAAGTTTTTTAGATGTATTACTCAATATATAACAAAACTAATCGTTAGAATAGACCTAATTGAGAGGCCGATAATTCAGTAAAACTTAAATTAACAAAAGGAAGTATGCCCTCAGCAATTGGCTTTAATTGTTTCTCAACATAATGATCATAATCAATCGGATTTTGGCGATATTCAATGGGTTCAGGACCCGCTGTCGTTATTATGTATTCAATCCACCCCCCTTGTTGATACAAGAGTGGTTTTCCTAATTTTTGATTCTGTGTATCCGCTATTCTTGCCGCCTTCACATGCGGTGGAACATTCTTTTGATATTCATCTAACTGTCTACGTAAGCGCTTACGATAAATTAACTTACTATCAAATTCGCCCGATTTTGTTTTATCAACATATTCACGTACGTACTCTTCCACAGCTTGTTGATGAAATACTTTATCAAAGAGTACCTTTTGAAACTCTTGGGAGAGAGGGGTCCAATCGGTTCTCACCGTTTCTAACCCTTTAAAAATGATCTCTTCTTTATCGCCTTTTCTAATCAACCCTGCGTAGCGTTTTTTCGATCCCATTTCAGAACCGCGAATAGTCGGCATTAAAAAGATACGATAATGCGTTTCATATTCGATTTCTAAAGCAGAGTCTATTGCGTATTCAGACTCTAAATGCGCGGTCCACCATTGATTAATATGATCAACTAACTGTTTGCCTATTTTATCCGCTTCATCCGATGGCATAGATTCCCCCAAAGTAACAAAGGTGGAATCGGTATCGCCATAGATCACTTCATACCCTTGAGATTCTATAAGCTCTCTGGTTGTTTTCATTATTTCATGCCCACGCATCGTAATTGAAGACGCTAAACGATGGTCAAAAAATCGGCACCCAGATGATCCTAACACCCCATAAAAAGAATTCATTATGATTTTAATTGCTTGAGAAAACGCCTTTTCATTATTTTTCTTCGCGACATCTCTCGCTGACCATAAGGTTTCGATCAAATTAGGTAAAAAATGTTTTGTTCTATGAAAACGACCACCTCTAAATCCTTCGATAGCCTGCCCATCTTCGATCCCCGATTCTAATTTTAAGCCTTCAACTAGCCCCAACGGGTCAATACGAAAGGTTTTAATAATAGAAGGATAAAGCGATTTAAAATCAAGGACCAACACCGATTCATATAGACCCGGTTTAGAGTTCATAACATAACCACCAGGGCTTGCAATCCAATTCTCACTTTCTAAATTCGGAGCAATGTACCCTGCTCTATGCAATCGAGGTAAATATAAATTAGTGAAAGCGGCAACCGAACCACCAACACGATCGAGTTCGATACCGGTCAATTTCGTTCTTTCAATAACAAACGCTAATAAATGTGTTAATTCAAAAATACGAGTAACTAGCACGCAATCTTGAAGATTATATTTTGCTAATGCGCATTTATCTTCACGGTACATACGGTTTATCTCCCCCATCCGATCACTCGGATCATGTATCGATTTCCCTTCATTTAATAATTCTTGAGATACCGACTCTAAAGACCAACTCGAAAAATGATATGTCGCCGTTTTTAACGCATCAATGCCATCCAAAACCACCCGACCGGGAAAAGATAAAAAACCTTGTTGCCGATTTTTATTTGATTCTCGAAAATAAAGAGAAGAATTTCCTCGACCTAATCGAAAGGCAAGGTTGTGCCATTTGGCTCTTTTAATTAGTAAATTAAAATCAAAGTTAATGACATTCCACCCGATAATAATATCGGGGTCAAACGTTTGAAACCAAGACTCTAGAGCAAGAAGCAATGCTTTTTCATTCTCAACCCATTCTATCGGTAAGTCACTCGTCTCTTCTGGCCCTACCATAATGATACGAGTATCACGCTCACAGTGCAGCGCTACAGAATATAAAATACCTTTTTCTGAACACTCTACATCTAATGAAACCACACTGAATTCAGGTGTCATTTCTGCGGATTTAATTTTTACATCTCGATATTCAACGTATCCTTTTCTTTGTCGCGGAGTACCAACAAAAGCCATTCCTCCACAAATAAAACGTTCCATTAAATAACGATCGGCTAAACGAATATCACCTTCAAAAGTCGGCAGTTGATGCTCTTCAAATAGAGCTGTTGCTACTCGTTTTTGCTGAGTACTCGTAAAATACAAACCAAAAACAGGTTGATGCTGAAAAGTATGTAAAGAGGTCGATTTAATTGAATAATGAATATGTGCGTTCGTTAATATTGACTCATATTCAACTTGTCGTTCTTTCAAAAAGAAAATAACAGCCAATTCATTTTCAATTAATAAATGTGCTATATGGTCATCACATTTAACCCATAAATCGACGAGGGAATGGTCTCTGATGTCTTTATTCTGACGAGTTAATAAAAAGCCGCATTGAGGAGAGTTCAATCGTTAACCTATTCTTCTTTCTATGTTATTAAATTCGCTCACAACCCAATCTCCAAATTCTTTTAATAAAACAAGAACTGAGCGCTTAGGTACTTTTCGGCCTTTTAATAATAAAACAACGCGTTCTATTTCTGTCTGCTTTTCAGGGTAATATTCTAGAAATTTGCGTGCACATAAAATAGGATGATCATACCAGCCTTTATCTTTATGCATAATAAGAGAGTAACAACTTCTTAATAATTTCTTTGCTATGGTTTTCTGTAATTGAACTTGAGTATTAATATCTTGGCTAGCGGTGATTTTTTTTATGTACACTTGTAACCATTCTTCAATGTCCATATTCATGTTTTTAGCAATTTCCCAGCTCGGTTCAAAATCACCAAAACGAGTAGAAAGATCATCACCAAAAATACAAACACAACAGTGACGTAACCAAAATCCCCAACTGAATATAGATTCTAATTGCAGAACTTCTGATGCAGTACCGATGTTAAAGGTAACCCCGGTAATTTGTGGATATTTAGACTGAAAACGAACCTTAATTGTATTGATTAATGTTTGTTCTTTGTTTGTTAAAGGAACGGTGGTAATTAAAGTAACATCTAAATTTGAACGGCCCGGAATCGCCTCTCGTCTTGCCACGCTACCATATAAATAAATACTGTGGATTGACTTAGGAGCAGCAGAACGAACATGCACCATCAAGTCTTTAATTGCCGGTTCAAATACAGCTTGAAATGGGGAGTTTTTATCGATGAGGGGCAAACTATAACGAGACACAAAGAACTCCTAAAAGCATATATGAAGCGCCATGATCGCGATTAAACAGAAAAATAGCAATAAAAAACCGGCAATCAAAGCCGGTTTTTTAAGAGTTAAAAAAAGAGAGGATTAAGCGGTTACGCGACCCTTCTTTGAAATTACCATCATTGCGCCACAAACAAGAACAAAGGCAACGGTTGATGCTAAAAATGACATCCATACAGAGTTAGTAAAGCCAAGTGCTATATAACCAACCGCTGAAACACCAGCAATAGATAACGCATAAGGTAATTGTGTCGATACATGGTCTATATGGCAACAACGAGCCCCTGTTGAAGACAAGATTGTTGTATCAGAGATAGGGGAACAGTGATCACCAAACACAGAGCCAGCTAACACAGCACCTAGCATTGGTAAAATGAGTGCGATATCTGTTGCACCAGCCATGTCTCCTGCGATAGGAAGCATAATGCCAAATGTGCCCCATGACGTACCTGTACTAAATGCCATCAAACCTGACAATAAGAACAAAATAACTGGGATCCAATGAATACCAATACTGCCTTGAGCTAAGCTAGACAAATATGAACCGGTTTGCATATCACCGATAACAGAACCAATTGTCCACGCAAAGAATAGAATGAGTATTGCGCCAAACATTGACTTAGCACCAATCCACATTGTGATTGCGATGTCTTTCATTTCTATATCTTGGCGGAAAACCGTAATTAATGCAGACGCTAAACCAAGTAAAGCACCGTAACATAATGAGGTTCCAACATCGGTATTCTCAAAGGTACCCAGAATATTGAATTCTTTACCATCAGCGATTAACGCTTGAGCACCGGTATAAACCATGAAGAAAATAGTCGCGACAATTAGTACGATAATTGGAAAGATTAAATCAGAAACTTTACCAGTATCACTTTCTGTGATGTTTAGCTCTTCATTTAAATCTTTCGATTCTTTATCAACCGCTTGATCATCAAAGCCATTACCACGATTAGCTTCATTTTCATGATCTCGCATAGGACCAATATCTAATTGGAACCAAACAACGGCAAATACCATTAATAATGCAAATACCGCATAGAAGTTCATAGGAATGAGACGAACATAAGCGCCCAGTGCTGAATATTCAGTCACTCCATGAGAAACTAAAATACCACCAATAATAGTAATAATGTATGCACCCCAGCTAGACGCTGGCATTAGTACACACATAGGAGCGGCTGTTGAATCTAAAATATAAGCTAATTTAGCACGTGATACATAAAAACGGTCAGTTACAGGGCGGGATATTGAACCAACGGCTAAGCTATTAAAATAATCATCAACAAAAATAAACACACCTAAGCAAGCTGCCAATAATTTTGCTCCACGTTTACTTTTAATACGTGTTTGTGCCCATTCAGCAAAAGCGCGTGTTCCGCCTGATAGGGTTAGAAGTGCTGTTGTCATTCCTAATAAGATTAAAAAAGCAACAATACTCATATTCCAGCTATTTATTGCTCCGTCAGCAATAAATACGCCTTTAACTGAATTAAAGACATACGCGCTTGTGCCAGAAATTGAATAACTTGATAATAAGATAGCGCCTAGAACGATACCCACACCGAGAGATAATAAAACTCGACGCGTAATGATAGCTAAACCCAGTGCAACTAATGGGGGCAATATTGAAATTGGAGAATTGGAAAAATCGGCTAAATTCATGATCTACAACAACCAGTTTGGTTGGAGATCTACTGTAGATACGGTATATACCGTTATAAGGAAGTGAATGTAATAAAACCATTCCCCCACAGTAGCGCTCCATAGTTAAAAAATAAAATTGACTATGGCAGTGTTATTCCTTTTCGAAATAACCCCAGCTAACCTGTTTGATAACAGTACTAACTTCGGCATTGACTCCTTTCAATTGCAGTCATCGGTTATCAACCTCGAACAATTTACTTTTAGGCAATGCGCCTCTACCCGTTTAGGTGGAGTTATTGTACGGATTGAATACAACTTTGCAATACTATTCTGAGAATTTTAACATTAAAAACCACCCCTCGATAGAATGAGATACTTTAAAATTAACATTTAATTATCTCACAACAGAGAAAGATCACTTTTAATATTATTATCATTAATAATTAATTATTTCCTTATCCCATAGTTTGATATATTATTTAATGGTTATATAAAAATTACATTATCAAATTAATATGGAATCAAACATGTCTGATACTATTAAAACATTACTGAACCTACGTAGCCTACGCGCGTTATCTCGTGAAATGACATTAGAGCAACTAGAAGAAGCACTTGAAAAGCTTCAAGCAGTTGTTGCTGAGCGTCAAGAAACAGAAGCTGAAGATCGCGCTCTACTTGCTGAAAAACAAGCGAAGCTTGAAGAATTCCGTCAAATGATGATTGAGAGCGGTATCGCTCCTGAAGATCTACTAGACACAATGTCTTCTACTACAGTTAAAACAAAGCAGAAACGTGCTCCACGTCCAGCTAAGTACAAATTCTTAGACCACGCTGGCGAAGAAAAAACATGGACAGGCCAAGGCCGTACTCCATCAGCACTTCAAGTACACCTTGATTCTGGTAAATCATTAGAAGAGTTCGCTATCTAAATTGTTCTTATAGAACAATGTGATTTCGATAAAAAAGCCATTCAAATGAATGGCTTTTTTTTATTCTAAATATCTATTATTTAGAATACGTATGCTATACCAACATTACCCGTAGAGCTGGTTGTGTGCTCTATCATCGGACTTTGCTCTAAATTCCCTTCAAGATTCACATATCGTAAGCCCCCCGTCACTCTTATATTTGAGGTTACGTGGAAATAAGTCGATAATCCAATAAAAAATTGGCCATCCCAATCAGCATCAAACTCTTCAATACCGCTTCTCTGGGCTTCTTCAGCTGATACCCCATAAAGGTGATTGTTTAACCGTTGACTATTATATGAATAACCAAAAGATGGGGTTACGGCCCATCCTTTGCCTCTAATCGGTAAACGCCATGCTGCTTCTGCATATAATCCATTATGCGCTCTACCAACATCAGTTCCTCCGGTGAACTCAATGATCCCTATATGAGTAATCATTTGATAGCTAACCCCACCTAGCACCGTACTTTTTCGTTCATCTAATTGCTGCATCTCTGTATTTTTAGAATCTTCTGGTTGAAATGTTCGAGGATCATATACAAAACGAAAGATAATATTTTGAGGTGAGCCAATAGGATATAAACGATAACCACCACTGAATCCACGCAAAAATATATGCTCTCCCTCATAACCAATCATTGGTATTACCGTTGTATTTGATGGTGTTTCTTTATAAAAAGAGGGGGAATATGCTGCTGCAGCACCAATAGACCATTGAGATATTTTTGCATTTACACTATTGGTTACGAGCAATACTGCTCCTAGAATGAAACCACTGACTAATTTATTCACTGCATACCCTTTATACGTTTAACTATCGATGATTATATCAACTCTATTATTTATACCTACGCACTATACAGTACTGGATACTTTTTGATAGTTTTTAAGATATTGTTAACGCATACAGAATTAAATTCCAAATAAAAACATAGAACCAACACTATCAACCATTAGATAACGCAATTAAATGACAACAAATACAGAATATAACTACTTTTATAAATTTAGAACAAAAAAAAGCAGGCTATATTAGCCTGCTTTTTATGTATTTTTAGATGAAATTAACTATCATCTTCTCTAAAATTACTTGGTAAATTCTTTTTCATTTCATTCCAGATAAGATTGCCTTCAATGCCATACTGACGCATTCTCGGCATTACAGCATCTTTTCTTTCTTCTTCACAAATCTGTTTTAAGTCTCGATAAAACTGTAATGCTAATTCTCTTGCTTCATCGCTTGAGAAATAATAACTACCAACACGAGCATAAAGCTTTTTGAGACCATTAAAGATCAGTCCATATATTTGGTTGCCTGATTTAAATGCAATACCTTGAAATAACATATAATCATAATAATTAAAGGTTTTTGCAATTAACAACTCTTGGCGCTTTATTGGATCTTTTTCATTATCTTCTTTTATTTCAGCTTTAAGTTTTGCCCCAAATGGAGATTCTTCAATAAATTTATCCCAGCTTTCTGCTGCAATTAACTGCTCACAAGACTCAATTACTCGGTCTAATGTGCGAAGAGATCCTTCTTTATTGGTCTTAAATGCTTGTCTCATAAAGATACAACTAATATTAGTTCTTGCTGCCAATAAGTCTTCAACAATTGAAGTCGCATTATTTGCATCCACTAATGTCATTAATGTATCTAAAATATGAAGACCCGACGTCTCCATATAATCATTAACTTTTGTTGGTTTACCATGTTGAATCGTTAACCAACCATCACGAGAAAGGCGTTGTAATACTTCTCGAAGCGTTGTTCTTGTAACCCCGATTAATTCAGATAATTCACGTTCTGCTGGTAAGATTGAACCTGGAGGAAATCGACCATTCCAAATGCTTTCTATAATGTATTTTTCAGCAAATCCGGCAGGACTTTTAGCCTTAATAACCATACAAGTTTACGATCCATTTTTTATTAAAATAACTAAACTCATCATACCACCACTTAAACAAATTCTTAACTATTTCTTAATTTGAAACCAAATTAAGGCCTTAACCTTCTCACTTTTAAGCCTATATCTCCCTAGAAGAATCAAGTAGAAGATGACTTTTTTTTATACATTTCTTTAGTTTTCTTTATAAAACCGAGCAAAGGCACATTTTGCACATTATCCCACCCCTATAATATTGACTAATTAGCAATAAAGAGTAGAGTTCAGGCGTTTGGTATAAGGTTAAGATAATTATAGGTAGTTATTTGGCAAGGCAGTAATTTATTACTTGTTGCTTTACTAAATAGTTGTTTATCTTTACTAAAAACAATACGTTAGGCGATTATTATCAACTCCTTACTTAACCTTATTTTTATGGAATTAGAGTAACAATTGTAGAGAGCATCACATGTCTATTTCGCTAGGGAATGCATTTATCAAAAACTTTCTTGGTAAAGCCCCCGACTGGTATAAAATCGCAATAATTTCGTTTCTAATCATCAACCCGCTGGTTTTCTTTTTTGTTGACCCATTCGCTGCAGGTTGGTTGCTCGTTGTGGAATTCATTTTCACTCTTGCAATGGCTTTAAAATGCTACCCTCTTCAACCTGGTGGTTTGCTTGCTATTCAAGCAATCGCTATAGGTATGACAAGTGCCGAACAAGTAAAACACGAATTAGTAGCGAATATTGAAGTTCTCTTACTGCTTGTGTTTATGGTTGCTGGTATTTACTTTATGAAACAGTTGCTGCTGTTCATTTTTACAAAAATACTTATTGGCATAAAATCAAAAACAGCCTTATCAGTGGCTTTCTGTTTTACCGCGGCATTCTTATCTGCATTTCTTGATGCATTAACCGTTATTGCCGTTGTTATCAGTGTTGCTGTTGGCTTTTATGCTATTTATCATCGAGTCGCCTCAGGTCAAGGTGGTACACCTAGCCATGATCATACTTGTGATTCGAATGTAACGGATGAATTAAGTCGTGACGATTTAGAAAACTACCGAGCATTTTTACGTAGCCTATTAATGCATGCTGGTGTTGGTACTGCGCTTGGTGGCGTAATGACCATGGTGGGTGAACCGCAAAATTTAATTATTGCGGATCAAGCAAACTGGATGTTTGGTGAGTTCATCATCCGTATGTTACCTGTGACCGCCCCTGTATTTATTTGCGGTTTGTTAACGTGTGTTGTTGTAGAAAAATTAGGTATTTGTGGTTACGGTGCAAAACTTCCTGAAAATGTTCGTAATATTCTAGAAGAATACGAATCAGAAGAACGTAAAAATCGTACGAATATCGACAACGCAAAATTGATTATTCAAGGCGTGATTGCCGTATGGTTAATTGTTGCCTTAGCAATGCACCTTGCAGCCGTTGGCCTCATTGGTTTATCTGTCATCATTCTTGCAACTGCTTTTACTGGTGTCATTGAAGAGCATGCTATGGGTAAGGCATTTGAAGAGGCATTGCCTTTCACTGCATTACTTGCGGTCTTTTTTGCCATTGTCGCGGTGATTATAGATCAAGAACTATTCAAACCAATTATAGATGCGGTATTAGCTGTTGAAGATAAGAGCTCTCAACTTGCTCTATTCTATGTGGCAAATGGTATTCTTTCGATGGTCTCTGACAACGTATTTGTTGGTACCGTTTATATTAATGAAGTTAAAACCGCATTACTTGATGGTGTTATTACACGAGACCAATTTGACTTATTAGCCGTTGCAATCAATACAGGTACTAACTTACCTTCTGTTGCCACACCAAACGGTCAAGCAGCCTTCTTGTTCTTATTAACTTCAGCACTCGCACCATTAATTCAATTATCTTATGGTCGTATGGTTTGGATGGCTCTGCCATATACCATCGTTTTGGCATTAGTTGGTTTATTTGGTATCTCGTTCTTACTTGAACCAATGACAACAATGTTCTACGATTTCGGTTGGATCACACACGGAACGATAGAAGCTGCAACTAATGCCGTTTCTAGTGGTCATTAATAATGGCATAGCCACTTTTGATTGACTAAAAGGCTCTGTTTATACGGAGCCTTTCTTTTTACTAAGGAATATTAATGCAAGCCCTTAACCATTTTTCACGCATTCGCCTCTCTTGGCTTATTTTGCTTATCTTCATTATCTTTTTTGAAGCTTGTGCACTGACCTTCCAACACATCATAAAACTACCACCATGCGTCATGTGCATTTACGAACGAGTGGCCATGATGGGTATTGCTGGTGCTGCCATTATTGGACTCTTAAACCCTAATAACATTATTTTCAGATGGTGTGGTCTTATTGCTTGGGGGATAAGTGCTGGCTGGGGCTTAAAACTTGCTATGCAACATGTTGATTTTCAATTAAACCCTTCACCATTCTCAACGTGTGATTTATTTGTCACGTTCCCATCATGGGCACCATTAAATAAATGGGCACCTTGGATGTTTGAAGCTTATGGTGACTGCAGCAAAATCGTTTGGCAATTTTTAACACTTACCATGCCACAATGGTTGGTTATTATCTTTGCCGGTAATTTAGTTGCTCTCGCTATTATTGTTATCGCTCAGTTCTTCAATAAGAAAAGCGCATAATTAACTATTTATATTGCGAATAACAAAAAAGCCATCGGGTAATAATTACCAGATGGCTTTTTTATTTAAATCAGAAAATAGAAATCTACCTATTTACCACAGCATTTCTTGAACTTCTTACCGCTCTCACATGGACAAGTATCATTACGGCCCACATTTTTGTAAGGATTCACTTTCTGTCCTTTATAGCCAATTTGATATTCATCCGCAGCCATTGCCACTTCTAAAATCATCATGTCTAACTGAGGAAGCATTTGAGCTAATGTTGGCGGTGTATCAATACCCGCTTCAGCCATTTGGCGGTGCGTTTCTTCTTCATCAACAGCCAGCATCATTGTCGTTAATAACGCGGACAGCATGCGCATCGTACCATCAGCGACGTTAAGATCTGACCATAATTCTTCAACCATTGGCCATACTGTCATGAAGCCTTCTGCGAAATCAGTGACGGCATCTAAATCATCAAAATTAACTAATTCGGTAATTTCATATTCATTACGTTTAAGTAACGTATATTGGTGTTCAATGTGCTGAGAGATTTGTTTTTCCATTTCAAGTGCATTATCTGCACCAACAAGATCACCTAACCACGCTTCTGGTGCTAATGGCTTCGTTGCCATATTAGCGGCAAGCACTGCACCTTCAAGAAAAAGGCCAGAACAGTTCAAATCAACGCCATCTAACGCAATTAATTGATATTTCATTATTTATTCACTTCCGAAATTAAGTTTTCGGCGTAGTATAGCGCAAATAATTATTAGAGCCTAAGTGCCGTTATTATTAATTTTTTGCTGCTGAGAAATCTATGAAAAATAATCAAGGATTTACCTTAATTGAACTGATCGTTGTTATCGTTATTTTAGGTATTCTAGCGGTCACCGCTGCGCCTAAATTTTTGAACTTACAAACTGATGCTCATAAATCATTAATGCAGGGTGTTTATGGGTCTTTTAATACCGCCCTTGATCTTTATCACACCCAATGGCTAGTGGAAGGCGAACCTGATCTAGTTACTGGATATGCAAATGGAAAGCTTTATGCTAATGCCGCGGGTTACCCTGTAAGTGATAAAGATGATGGCAACGTCTATGGTGAAGGCTGTAAGGTTATCTTTGAATCTTTGATAGACACCGATATAACATTAATTGCTGAAGCGGATAAGTCCAATGCTAACGTTGGAGATATTATTTATCATTATACTGGTGATGCTAGATGCTATTACTCCTATTTGGATAATAATCAAGAGATAACCACAATACATTACGACCCGTCAAACCGTAACGTTACTATTGATTTCCCAAAATAAGTGACATCTAGCCCCTTTCCCCCTACAATCCCACCTCCAATAAAAGAGGTGGGATATGCAAGTAATACTAGGCCCTATGGAGGGCGTACTCGATCACTTAATGCGTGAACTATTAACAGAAATTAACGACTATGATTTCTGCGTTACTGAGTTTGTGCGCATCGTTGATCAACTGTTACCTCCTCATGTATTCCACCGAATCTGTCCGGAATTACATAACGACAGTAAAACCAAATCAGGTACCCCTATTCGTCTACAACTATTAGGGCAAGAACCTAATTGGATGGCAGAAAACGCGGCACGAGCAATTGATCTTGGTTCTGATGGTCTTGATTTAAACTTTGGTTGCCCAGCAAAAGCGGTAAACAAAAGTCGGGGCGGAGCTGCGCTTTTAAAAGATCCTGAATTAATTTATCAAATCGTTAAAGCGTGTCGTGAAGCAGTACCACAAGATAAAAAAGTCACTGCAAAAATTCGCTTAGGTTGGGAGAATCCCGAAGAATGTTTTGCTATTGCCGATGCGATAAAACAAGCTGGCGCAAACGAATTAACCATCCATGCGCGCACTAAAACTGATGGCTATCGTGCAGAAGAAATAAAATGGGATTACATCAACCAAGTTCGCCAAAAAGTAGATATTCCTATTATCGCTAATGGTGAAATTTGGAACTATGCAGATGGACAACGTTGTATTGCCGCCACAGGAATTGATTCGTTAATGGTATGCCGAGGCGCATTTAATATGCCAAACCTTGGGAACGTAGTGAAACACAATCACCCGAAAATGCCGTGGCCAGAAGTGATTGCATTATTAATTCATTATTCAAAATTACAAATGGCTGGTGATAAAGGCCAGTATTATGCAAACAGAGTAAAACAATGGCTAGTTTATCTTCGACAAGAATATACTGAAGCTAAAGATATTTTCATGGATATTCGAAGCCATAAAAAAGCGCCTTTAATTGTAGAGCGCTTAAATCAAGAATTAGACAACGTTAGTTAATCGCTATTACTCATCGTGTTTATGCAAAGTAAACACGATTCTTTCCATCTTCTTTGGCTTTATACAACAAATCATCGGCTTTTTTAATAATGTGTTCAAATGAAAAGTCTTGATGAGAATCAATAATCGAAACCCCTCCAGACACAGTAAAACCACCACTGACTATTTTACCTGATGAATCCTGAATTGATTTTCTCACTCGTTCACATACATTCTCAAGCGTTTCTCTTGAATCTGCATTAATGCAGATAACAAACTCTTCACCACCAAAGCGAGAGACTATATCACTGTCTCTCACACTCTTAGTCAGCATTCTTGCTACATACTTAATCGCTTCATCTCCAACATCATGACCAAACACATCATTAATCTGCTTAAAGTCATCGATGTCATAAATAGCAAAACCAACAAACTTTTTAACCACACGATCTTGTAAGCTCATTTCAAACCCTCGACGGTTATACAACCCTGTCATTGGATCTTGCTTTGCTAAATCACGATAATAATTCTGTGACAATCGAGTTTGGTAATAAAACATGGATAGAAGCGCTAAGATATAAGTGACAAAAATTAAAATGAGACTTTTTGCATCATGAACAAAGAAACTTTTGATCTCTTCTTTTATTGAGCTTTTATAATACAGAAAATACGTAAAATTAGTGTCATTGAGAATAACTGGCTGCATAAATCGGTATTGTTCAAAGCGTTCATATTCATCGCTATCTAACAATTGAATATGCTGAGATATGTCATTACTAGAACGTAATAGTTTATCCACTGATAAATCAATAACCAGAACACCTTTAAATAAATCTTTATAATAAATAGGCGTTGAGAAAGTAAGAACCTCTAGCCCATCAAAAAAAGCATCAGTATAGGGAGGTGTAAATGTAATGTGCCTTTCATTATCATTTTTCATACTGTTCTTCCAGTATGGTCTAGTGTAAATCGTCTCTAAACTTTGTTTCGTTAGATTTTCTGCTATTTCTTTAGGGGCTGAAATGATGTAATTATATTTTGAAATAAAATAGATGCCATGAAGATAATTTTCGTAATCATGAATGAAGGAAATTACAGGTGCCAAGGCGATTTTTTTAGACGCTATTTTATATAATTCTGAATTCTCGTCACATAAATCTTCACTGCCGGCAATGCTATAATCTAAGCGGCTTTCAGGCACCGAGATACCTTGATTAACCATAACAGCATCAAGATCGTTACTGGGGCGAATAACACAAAGTCCGGCCTTCTCATCCATCTCAAAATTATGATTATAAAATTCACCCGTTTCTTGTTTATACATTTGAGAGAGGTTGTAATCTAAAGAAATAATGACTTTTATTGTTCGTTGAAGTGAATCGATAATACGATCATATTCTCGATTCACTTGTCGTTGGACTGCACCAAGGTGATTATTTAAAACAAACCCCACGATCAACACAAAGAACAGTGTTGGGATTAGAAAGATGTGTTTTAAATTAGATTTGGGCATAAATGCTTCTATAACAAAAATTGAACCGAACATACTACCTATATTTTTGTGCAAAATCTCTCAAATACATAAATCCTAACACATTTCTGACAATCAAATAATATAAGCATTAAGCCATTTTCATTCGCTAACCCATTGAGTTAATGAGGATATTCCGTCTTTTTCAAGTTGATTATTATGTACCATTTCTTCTATTTTGGCGGGTTTATATTTGTCTGAATTATAAACGACAACAATGCTTTTATCCCCACTCTGTAAGAAATTAGACTCCCCAAACGGGGTATATCGGGTCGCACCAATGCTGATAATAGTTTGCTTTGGGTACTTTGCATTCGACAAATGCAATGAAATATCTTCCGCAGGACCTTCATCTTTTTGATGGTTCATTCGATCAATGATCCACGAACTTAATTGTTCATGAAAATAACTATAGTCAATAACTGCGCTATCTTCACCATAACGATTAATTTTCCCATCTCGCACATGAAAACTGGCAATGCGATACGCATCCAATTCACATCCTTTAGAGAAAGAAGACAGCTCTATAAAATCTTGAGAAATCCCCTTAGAGTGATTTCCCCAATTTTTCTTTTCACTGATTTTTTTTGCATTCGGCTTGCGAATAGAGCAATCATTATAAGCTGCAAATTTCACTGGTATTAACTGAGTTACTTTTCCATTTTCATACTCAATATCAAACACGATGGCAACTTCAGGCTCTATTTGTAAATTATCAGCATCATTCGGTGGAATAATCGTATCGGAAGACAGCGGATATTGAGATAAAAATCCCGCCTTCTCTGAAGGGATATAAAATGGAAACAACGCTTTCGGCTGAATTGAGTTTTCAACTTTAACGCTCAAAAAATCAGAAGCTTCACCGGCCTGCTCTAAATGACCGGCAAAATTACCTGCAACACCAAAACCAACAACATGCTTAAATGTCATACTTACTTCTTATATTAATCGCTTAGAAATGAGAAGTAAGATTAACTGATTATATTTTCAAGTTCGATGATACTGATCTAACTCTACGATTTTTTTGCGCTTTTTCGTCGTTTAAATTGCGGTTTTGTCGGACTTTTTAATGATCTCAGCGAATCAGGAATCGGACCTTGTTGTACCCCTTGCATAAAGTTAGTCACTTTGGTTTCCAGAGACTGCATAAATGGACGATAGGAATAGGTTTTCTCTGTCATGCCTTGTAACTGGAACTCCCAATGAGCCGTCATATCAGGATAAGTTGCTTCTCTAGGCAATGCGTGAATTAAGCCTTTTCCCGCGTCACTCGCATTAATATTTTTTCCATTACGAACCAATAATTGACGTTTAAAAAGAGTATCTAGAATACCGGCACGAGTGGCTTCTGTTCCTAGACCATCGGTATCCCTTAATACTTTCTTCAACTCTTTATCTTCAACAAAGCGTGCTATCCCTGTCATTGCTTGTAATAAGGTGGCTTCGGTAAAGTATTTTGGCGGCTCTGTCATTTTGTGTTTAATCTCTCCCTCACGACACGTATGTACTTCCCCCTTTTTTAATGGAGGTACTTTATTCGCTACATCATCGTCAGCATTTTGGGAGTGTGTTTTACCCAATAATATACGCCACCCAGCAAAAAGCATTTGTTTTCCTTTTGCAGAAAATACACCACCCGCAATATCAAAAATAAGTTCTGCTTCCGCATAAATAGCGGCCGGATAAAATTGCATTAAATACTGACGCGCAATAAGGTGGTACACCTTTTCTTCATAGCCAGATAACCCTGCGGACCCACTGGATTTAGGGGTTGGAATAATCGCATGGTGAGCATCTACTTTACTGTCGTTCCAAGCCCGAGAACGCAAATTTACATCGGCATTATTCACGGCATTAGATAACTGCTTGTCATTATTCCCGATCGCAGCACACACTTGTTCACGCTGTTTATAGTGGTCTTTGGGTAAATAACGGCTATCCGAGCGTGGATACGTAATTAATTTATGCTTTTCATAAAGCGCCTGACAAGAATCCAGTACTTGCTGAGCACTTAAGTTATATCGTTTTGATGCATCAATTTGCAATGCAGATAATGAATACGGCAAAGGCGCATTCTGCTTCGTTTCTTTATTTTCAGCTTTAGTCACTGTGGCAGGTTGATTCGCAATTCGTTGGGCAACATTTTCGACTAATTTGAGATTAAGAACTCGCCCATCTTCATCTTGCCATTGCTGACATGCCTCGCTTGGTTTCCATTTAGCACGAATATCAAAGGGTAATCCACCATTGAGGTTTGGATTATGGTAAGGGATAAGCGCGTCCAACGTAAAATACGCGTTAGGAATAAAATGTGCGATCTCTTCATCTCGACGGGTCACAAGCCCTAAAACGGGTGTTTGTACTCGGCCTACTGATAAAACACCTTGATATCCACCTCGTTGCCCTAGCAAAGTATAAGCTCGAGTCATGTTCATGCCATATAGCCAATCAGCACGAGAACGAGCTAATGCAGAGATAGAAAGAGGAATAAATTCTTGATTACTTCTCATCGCAGATAAGGCACGTTTTACCGCGGGTAAGTTCAAATCGCTAATAAGCAAACGTTGAGTCGCCGCTTTTTTTGTCTTCGATAACTTTAAGTAATCAAGGACTTCATCAACTAATAACTGACCTTCTCGATCGGGATCTCCCGCGTGAATAACTTGAGAGGCTGTTTTAAGTAATTTTCGAATCACCGTCAATTGCTTACTCGATGACTTTCTAGGTCGAAGTTGCCACTGTTCAGGCACAATTGGCAGATGCTCCATACGCCAAGATTTGTACTTGTCGTCATAGGCATCTGGCTCTACTTGTTCTAATAAGTGACCGATACACCAAGTCACAATGTCACCATTACCACATTCAATATAGCCTTGGTGATTTTTTTGTGGCTTGGCTAAGCCAGCTGCAATCGCTCGCCCTAAACTTGGTTTTTCTGCAATAAATAATCGTGACATAAAAAATGCTGATGTTGTGAATAACATCAGCACTATACCTGTACGAATAGACAGTTATCAAGTTTTCTAGTCAATCTAATCGCTATTATAAATTTGCAGCCAACTCAACACCTTGACGAATAGCTCGTTTAGCGTCTAGCTCACCGGCATGCTCTGCACCACCAATAACATGATGTGTAATGTTTGCTTTAATTAATGTATCAACCAATTCGTTGACCGAAACTTGCCCTGCACACATTAATACTTGGTCAACATCTAATAATTTCACTTCATCATTATGTCGAATATATAAACCTTCATCACTCACTTTCAGATATTCAACGCCCGCCAACATATTTACCCCCCGTTTCTCTAACGTGCGTTTGTGAATCCAACCTGTCGTTTTTCCTGGTCCTTTACCAACACTGCCACTACGGCGTTGCATCAACCAGACTTCACGCGTTGTTTTATCCGTTTGTTGAGGTTTAAGACCTCCTTCAAACTCAATGTTTTTATCAATATTCCACTCTTGCAACCAACTGTCTAGCGTCTGATTTTCAGGCTCGGTAATCATCGTTGCGACATCAATACCAATACCACCTGCGCCAATTACGGCGACTTTCTGTCCCAAATTTGGCTTAGTTTTAATGTAAGTTTGGTAATCGATAACTTTAGGGTGCTCACTTCCTTCAAGAGTCGGCGCTCTAGGTTTAACCCCTGTCGCCACCACGACATCATCAAATTTGCTCAACTCTTCCATCGTAACGGTATGATTCAATTTCAATGTAATATTTTCATGGTTTACCTTGTTCGAGAAATAACGAATTGTTTCTTTAAACTCTTCTTTGCCAGGGATTTCCATTGCTAAGTTAAACTGCCCACCAATACGGTCATTTCGTTCAAATAATGTCACGTTGTAACCACGTTCAGCCGCTGAAGTGGCACAAGATAGCCCTGCCATGCCAGCCCCAATAATGGCGATATTCCTTTTTGAACTAATGGGATCTAACACTAATTCAGTTTCATAACAGGCTTGGGGATTCACTAAGCACGTGGCTCGTTTTGCCTTAAATACATGGTCCAAACACGCCTGATTACAACCAATACACGTATTAATTAAATCGGCCTTATCTTGCTCTGCTTTATTGACGAACTCTGCATCAGCCAGAAATGGACGCGCCATAGAAACCATGTCGGCTTGACCTGAAGCCAATATATTTTCGGCTACTTCTGGTGTGTTAATTCGATTGCAGGTGATCAACGGAATAGATACTTTATTTTTTAGTTTTTCAGTCACCCAACTAAACGCCGCTCTTGGCACTTGTGTCGATATCGTTGGTATTCGAGTTTCATGCCACCCAATACCAGTATTTAAAATAGTCACGCCCGCTTTTTCTAAGGCTTGAGCTAACTCAACAACCTCTTCAAATGTGCTGCCTTGCTCTACCAAATCAAGCATTGATAAACGGAAAATAATAATAAAATCCGCCCCTACTTTTTCTCGTATCGCTTTAATTATTTCTAAGGGGAAACGCATTCTATTGTGATAATTTCCGCCCCAGTCGTCATAACGCATATTGGTACGAGCACAGATAAATTGATTAATGAGATAGCCTTCAGATCCCATCACTTCAATACCATCATAATTGGCTTGTTTAGCGTAATGGGCACTGTTTGCAAAATCACCTATCGTCTTATGAATTTGGCGATCACTCATTTGAGAGGGCGTAAACATACCAATTGGAGAGCGTATATCTGAAGCACTTAACGCGAGGGGATGCATTGCATAACGCCCAGCATGAAGTAATTGCAGAGCAATTTTCCCACCATTGTCATGTACGGCAGACGTGAGTGCTTTATGTTTTTCTGCTGCTCTAGCAGAACTAAATTGGGCGCTAAATGGGGTTAATCTACCTCTAAAGTTTGGTGCAAACCCACCAGTAACAATCAAACCAACGCCCCCTTTCGCTCGTGCTGCATAAAAAGACGACAGTTTTTTAAAGCCATCATTACTTTCTTCTAAACCCGTATGCATCGAGCCCATTAATACTCGATTTTTTAATTGGGTAAAACCCAAGTCTAATGGTTGAAATAGGTGTGGGTACGTCATGGCAATCCATCGCTTATTGTTATTGTGGTCAGACCAGAATAGTAATTATTTACTGGACACACAATGATGAATTTACAAATATGCAACATCCATCATTATTTTCATGCTTCTCATTTATTTTACGTTGCAAATCAGTAAATCACTTTGATTCTCATTCACGCCTATAGTTACTTTCTACTTAAGTTAGAGTAGGATAAAAGCATAATGAAATAAATAATAAGGAAATATATGAAAGGGTTATTCCACTTCATAAGTAAATGTTTTCAGGCGATATGGAAGTTACTTTCCTTTACACGTCAGCTAGTACTTAATCTGTTTTTCTTGGCTTTTATCGGTGTCATTGCTTTTACCTTTTTAAGTACCGATGATATTCAACAAGATCAAACCGTTGAGAAAAAAGCACTCATTCTGGATCTCTCTGGCCCAATTGTTGAAGAAAGTAAATTCAGAGAGCCGCTAGAACGCGTTACGGCCGATTTACTCGGTAGCCAACGATCACAAGAAAACGTCTTATTCGATATCGTAGATACAATTCGCTATGCCGCTAAAGATGATAATGTGTCAGGTTTAGTTCTTCATTTAAAAGAAATGAATGAAACAAGTCTAACTAAATTGCGTTATATCGCAAAAGCCATCAATACATTTAAAGCGTCTGGTAAACCCGTCTATGCCATCGGTGATTATTACAACCAAAGCCAATACTATTTAGCAAGTTACGCTGACAAAATCTTTATGGCTCCTGACGGCGCAGTCTTATTACGTGGCTACGGAGCTTACACTCTGTACTACAAAGATTTATTAGAAAAACTCAATGTATCGACACACGTTTTTCGCGTAGGTACTTATAAATCAGCCGTAGAACCTTACTTACGTAATGACATGTCTGATGCTGCTAAAAAATCCACGTCTGCATGGCTAACTCAGCTTTGGGATGCGTATTTAGGTGATGTCTCAACCAATCGCCAAATTGACGCAAAAACATTAACGATGCCAATGGATCAGTTTATTGCAAAATTGACGGCATTAAATGGTGATTTATCACAAATGACGGTGGAACTTGGTTTAGTTGACAAGCTCGCTACTCGTCAAGAAGTTCGTAAAGACCTTATTACTGAATTTGGGTCAAATGGTTATGATAGCTTTAAACAAATAAGCTATTACGATTATCTCCCTCAAGTTCACCCTTCGATTATCCCTGATGCAAAAGACATTGCTGTTGTTGTCGCTAGTGGCGCAATTATGGATGGAACTCAACGTCAAGGTACTGTCGGAGGCGATTCAACTGCCGCATTATTACGCCAAGCTCGTGATGATGATAATGTGAAAGCTGTCGTTTTGAGAGTAGATAGCCCAGGAGGCAGTGCTTTTGCTTCTGAAATTATTCGTAACGAAGTTGATGCTCTACAAGAAGCAGGTAAACCTGTTGTTATTTCTATGTCGAGTGTCGCGGCCTCTGGTGGTTATTGGATCTCCGCAAGTGCTGATAAGATCATTGCTCAACCAACAACGATTACTGGCTCTATTGGTATTTTTGGTATTTTAACCACTTTTGAAAAAGGGTTAGAAAAAATGGGCATCCACAGCGATGGCATTTCAACATCACCTTTTAATGGAATTGGCCTTACTCGCCCGCTTGATAAAGACGTTGCTCAAGTCATGCAATTAGGTATTGAACATGGTTATTACCGATTCATTAAATTAGTCAGCGATCATCGTGATATGTCTTTAGATGCTGTTGATAATGTCGCTCAAGGTCGAGTATGGACAGGGAAAGATGCCCTTGAGCATGGTTTGATTGACCAGCTAGGTGATTTTGATGATGCTGTTCAAGCTGCGGCTGAACTCGCCAATATGGATGCATATAATCTGTATTGGGTAAAGGAACCATTAACACCGATGGAACAATTTCTTGAAGAGCTAAGCATGAGCTTAAATGTCAGTGTAAAAGCTGAATTATTTTCATTAGCGCCTGAAGCATTGCAACCAGCCATAAGCAAAGTTGCAACAGATATCAACATGTTAAATAACTTTAATGACCCAAAAGGACAATATCTGTTCTGCCTCAATTGCAGTAATCTGTAAAAGCATGACGAGCCCGACACATGTCGGGCTTTCTTTATGCAGAATGACCAGTATAATCCCACCACCTCCCATAACTCTGTACCGTTGTTATTATGGAAAGAAAACACATTTATATCGCCTACACAGGCGGCACAATCGGCATGTTAAAATCTGATGATCATGGCTATGTCCCTGCATCAGGCTTTATGCAACATCAATTAAAGCAAATGCCAGAGTTTCACCGTGCTGAAATGCCAATTTTCACCATTCACGAATATGAGCCATTAATCGATTCATCTGACATGACTCCAGAAGACTGGCAGCGTATTGCAGATGATATTCGTGCTAACTACGATAAATACGACGGATTTGTAATTCTTCATGGTACGGATACCATGGCCTACACAGCATCTGCACTTTCATTTATGCTAGAGAACCTCGGTAAACCAGTTATTGTTACCGGTTCACAGATCCCTCTTGCAGAACTTCGCTCTGATGGCCAAAGTAACTTATTAAATGCACTGCACATTGCCGCAAATTATCCAATTAACGAAGTGACGTTATTTTTCAATAACAAACTTATTCGCGGTAACCGCAGTACAAAATCTCATGCCGATGGCTTTAACGCATTCAGTTCACCAAATTTACCTCCATTATTGGAAGCTGGTATTAACATCCAAATCAACGGTGTTGAAATTAATAAGCAACCTGAAGGTGAATTTACGGTTAACAACATTACACCACAGCCCATTGGTGTCGTTACCATGTATCCAGGCATCTCTGCGGAAGTGATTAAAAATACATTACGTCAACCTGTAAATGCAATGATATTACTGACTTTTGGTGTTGGTAATGCTCCTCAAAATCCTGAGCTTTTGGCACAATTAAAAGAGGCTTCTGAGCGCGGCGTTGTCGTCATCAATTTAACTCAGTGCTTATCGGGAAAAGTAAACATGGGTGGCTATGCTACGGGTTGTGCTCTTGCTGAAGCTGGCGTGATCAGCGGCTACGATATGACACCAGAAGCAGCTCTTGCTAAGTTACATTACTTATTAAGCAAAAACCTGCCTTATGAAACCATGCGTACGATGATGCAGCAAAATCTACGTGGTGAGTTAACTTACTAACTACAGATGTCTTAAAATAATAAAAAGGCTTCCCTGATCACTCATGGGAAGCCTTTTTTAATTATAAAAACCGAAATATATATTATCTTTTTTCGTTAAGGATAATACGTAATGTACGGCGAAGTGGCTCTGCGGCACCCCACAATAATTGATCACCAACGGTAAATGCATTTAGGAAATCATTTCCCATAGACATCTTACGTAAACGGCCAACAGGAACCGATAACGTACCCGTTACTTTTGCAGGCGTCAGTTCTTGTGCCGTAATATCACGATCATTCGGGATCACTTTAACCCAATCATTATGCGTAGCTATGATCTCTTCAATCTCATCCATCGGCACATCTTGTTTCAGTTTAATTGTCAGTGCTTGTGAGTGACAACGCATTGCTCCGATACGCACACACGTACCATCAATCGCTATTGGAGAATCTTGTAGACCTAGGATCTTGTTAGTTTCAACGGTCGCTTTCCATTCTTCTTTACTTTGACCGTTCTCACGCTTTACATCAATCCAAGGGATCAATGAACCCGCTAATGGCGCACCGAATTCAGAAGTAGGGAATGAATCTGAGCGTAACGTTTCTGCGACTTTTTTATCAATATCCAAAATAGAACTTGATGGGTTCGCTAATTCAGACGTTACACTGTCATTGATAACACCCATTTGAGAAATAAGCTCACGCATATTTTTAGCACCCGCGCCAGACGCCGCTTGGTACGTCATTGCGCTCACCCACTCAACAAGCCCTGCTTTATAAAGACCACCCAGTCCCATAAGCATTAAACTTACGGTACAGTTACCACCGACATACGTAGTAGTACCAGAATGAATACCTTGTTGAATTTGATCGAAATTGACAGGATCTAAACTAATAATCGCATCGTCTTTCATACGTAATGTTGATGCGGCATCAATCCAATACCCTTTCCAACCTGCTTTACGTAACGCAGGATAGACTTTCTCTGTATAACTGCCACCCTGACAAGTAATAATTGCATCAAGTTTAGACAATGATTCTATATCAAACGCATCTTGCAATAGACTTTCGCCCTTGCCTAAATTAGGCGCAGGAATACCAACTTGTGACGTGGTATAAAATACAGGTTCAATAAGATCAAAATCTCTCTCTTCAACCATACGTTGCATTAATACCGAACCTACCATGCCACGCCAGCCAACTAAACCTACTCTCATTGTACTCTCCCTGTATTTAAAAAATAATTTTCTCTGTCCCATCTATATGATGAACAGAGAAAGATCTCAAGCACTATTTGGCTAAGAATTATGTTTTTTATACCCATCAATAAAAGAAAAACAGACAACTAAAGAATTTCATTTGTGCAATTTATCATCACTTAATTTATTTACCTCCTCAATTATGATTTTATCCCCATAGATTTCTAAGGCTTTTATACATTAGAAGCAAATTTCAGATTTAACCTACGAAAAATAAATAAGTAACAAAATACATACTTAATTACACTTCATTAAATCAATAATTAAACTAAAAAATCGAACGATTAATTTAAATATAACCAATTAAATGATATTTAAATCTAGTAATACCCACATTATTTAAAAGAAAATAAAACCAAACCAACACAAGAGAAACCAAGATGAAACATTTTAAAACGTCGAATTAACACTTTTACAACCAAGAAGAGCGTGAATTAACAAGACTAGAGATGATAATCACAATTCAATCATACTTAATCGATCTCTTCTTGATCATCAGGTACAGTTAGCCCCGTTTAGGAAACACAATCCCTTATCGTATGAATTTTATTCATGCATACAAAAAAGAGGCTTTATACATGAAGCAAGCAACGACAAAATTACCTTCGTTAACGCAGGTAATTATTTCTTTAGGGCTATTTCTACTTCTTGCCTTTTCATTCACGGCACAACTTGACCTACCAATTCAACTAGCACTTTACATAGGCTGGTTCATTATAATTACGTTAGGTATTAAGTTAGGCCATGATTATAAATCTTTAGAAAAAGCAGCTCTAAATGGAATATCTAATGGACTAGGAGCGGTGTTAATTCTCTTGGCTGTAGGTGCCTTAGTTGGTACTTGGATCTCTGGTGGTATTGTTCCTACAATTATTTACTATGGTTTAAAAGCCATTCACCCATCAATCTTTCTACTTGCCACAATGATCATCTGTTCATTAACAGCACTTGCAACAGGAACCTCTTGGGGTGCCGCGGGTACTGCGGGTATTGCAATGATGGGGATTGGTCAAGGACTTGGTGTTCCGGCTCCAATTACTGCCGGTGCTATCCTTTCTGGTTGTTACTTCGGTGATAAAATGTCACCACTGTCTGATTCCGTAATTCTTGCTTCTTCTATGTCTGGTGTTGAGGTCGTAGAACATATTAAAGGCATGCTTCCTGTTGCCCTTATCAGCTACATTATTACTGGTATTATGTTTACTGCCTTTGGTTTCCATTTCGCAGGCAACGTTGATATGAGCCAAGTGGATTCAGTTATCTTAGCAATGGAAGAACAATTCGTTATTACTCCATTTTCATTCGTTCCTGTTGTTATTGTTCTTGGCCTATTAGCAATGCGTATGCCTTCTTTCCCTGTGATCAGCTTTGGCTCATTACTAGGAATTATCTGGGCTGTAATGGTTCAAGACATCAACTTCTTAACCGCATTTAATACAGCGTGGGCTCCATATTCAATTGAATCAGGGGTTGGTTTTATCGATTCAATTCTAAATCGTGGTGGCATGTCTTCAATGCTAGGTTCGGTAGCGGTCATTATCTTTGGTTTAGGCTTTGGTGGTCTACTGGATAAAGTCGGTGTACTAGAAACGGTCGCTAAACTATTCGAAAAACGCGTGCAAGGCCCTGGCTCACTTGCGACAAGTACTATTGCGACAGCCTTCTTTGGTAACATCTTCGGCTCAGCAATGTATGTATCACTTATCCTTACCCCAAAGATTTGTGCGAAAAACTACGACCGTTTAGGTTACAAGCGTAAAAACTTATCTCGTAACGCAGAATTTGGTGGTACGTTAACATCAGGTATGGTGCCGTGGAGTGATAACGGTATCTACATGGCGAGTATTTTAGGTGTAGCGACACTGTCTTACGCACCATTCATGTGGTTAAGCTTTGTTTGTATTATCGTGACTATTGTTACGTCTTACATGGGCTGGTTTGTTGATAAATGTGACCCAATTATTACCACAGAAGAAACAGATGACGTCATTGCAGTAGAAACAAAAACTGCATAATAAAAATAGAACGACTCTGTTTTAAATAAAAAAATGCCAGTGATTGTGAACTCAAACACTGGCATTTTTTATGTCTATTGTATCTGATTTACTTTTGCATGATATTTGTCATCATTGTGATTTTTATACCACTGTTTTCTTTACTGCCGCTCGTTTCCCTAAGAAATAACCTAAGCCTAAAGGAGCAAAGAAAATAGCCAAGATGAACAAGATAAAGTAGATGATCGTGCTCTTAATCAAATCAATCACTTTATCCATCGCAAGCGTTAGTACATCTTGTGAGACTTGGTCGAGATCTTGAGTGAACTTCTCACGCTCTTGAGAGACAATTACTGCAATCGCTTTACGTTCTCTCTCTACCATATTAACCAGTTCTTGGCGCTCTCTTGCTACCATCGCTTCCAAAGCGATACGCTCTGCACTTAACTGGTTTAATTTATCATCTGTTTTATTGTCTAAATCATCCAATAATGGCTGTAATTGCAAACTCATTTGTTCTGCTAAATTTTGCATGTATTCTGGATTATTATTAACAAAATCTTGGAATGACTCCGATGTGTTTCGTAAGCTTTCCATTGTTTTATTAATGTCATCGCCATTCAGATTGCTGTTCATCGCGATAAGCTGAGCTTTCCATGTCATGATTTTTGGTGTTTGCTCAGAGACTAAACTAAGTTGATCAGAAACATCACCAAGCGCTTCTGGCATTGAACCAAGCGTTGCTACCGCTTCTGTCTCATCAATATTTTGATCGGCTAGCCATGCTTTTAGAGCTGGGGTTCTTCTCATAGCTACGCTATCAAAGGGATACTCTGCAACAAATTGTGCAATAAAGTCTTTTGCTTCATTAAATTCAGAACTTGGTAATAGCTTCTTTGCTAATGCCTCAATGTCAACATGCAGTAATTGACTCGTTTTAAAATCAATATTCCCTTCAAACACGTCGGCACCCTTCCCATCATCAGAAAAGAATTGTTCCATTTGAGCGGCAAAGACCCATGTATCAATTAACGAAATAGTCGGTGACACTTGATACGCTGCATGTTGTAACCCCTCTTCTGCGTGTATTTTCCACAACAAGACATAAGATTGATGCAAGGTATCATCTTTCGGATACATCGCTGAGATTTCGTCTGCGGCGGATTCAACTTCACTAAAGAAATGCTTACTGTATGCACGAGTTAAAATACGCGTATTTAACTCCGCGGTTGTTAGAGGTACCGATTGGGATTCAATTTTCAGTTCCAGTAAAGAACACCCATTAAGTACAAATAGAGATAGAAATATAGAAAAGAATTTTGAGGTGTATTTCATAAACAACCCTACCTAGCCAAATTATTATAATTAAGAATAGATAGGGTAGCATTTTGTAAAAAACAATTAACTTAGATAGTTAATATCTACGATAAAAATACCGCTATTTTCACATTTATTACATGAACAAATACATACCATCTATGATTCAGAAGAACCTAAACGGCGTGTTAATTGATCTTTTAGGTTAGGAGGAGTGCCCTTAATGGTTAATGTATCGGTTTCTGGATCGTAAAATACACGCTCCCCCAATAACATTGCATCAAAATTCAATGACAAACCACCACCAGCTCCCACAAACTTAGTCAGCTTACGTAATGCCGTACGATCAACAGGAAAAGACTCTTCTAACTCATAACCCTGCTCTTCAGCAAATTGATAGAAATTAGAACCAGATTCCGATGTCGGTAATTCACCTGATAATTCTTTTACCGTTAACTCTTCACCAGCTTGTAATTGACCATTACAGTAATCATATACTTGCTTACGGTACTGTTGTTTTTCTTCTTTCTCTAACCGTTCATCAGCACAGAAATCTTCAACGGCTTGCATTAATACTTGGTTTTGAACCTTCGTATCCATACCAACATCTGCTTGTAAGAAATCTAAGAAGAAGTCAGATACTTTGCGACCTACTCTACCTTTAATAAAAGTAAGGTACCGATTAGAGTCTGAATCTGTTTCCCATGTTGATAAATCAATACGCGCTGCGATATCCATTTTCGCAATATCAAGATAATCAGTCGCACTGATATTCAGCTCATCAGTAACTTTCATGCTCTCATTTGATGGCAAAACTGCCACAAATAAATATTCTGTTGCTAAAGATTGGTACTCTGCGATAACGAGGATACCTTCTTCTGCAAATGGGTATTTGATCAGCTCAGATTTCAGCTTTTCCGCAGATTTATTACTAAACTCTAAGAATGGGGTTTCATTCTTACGAACAGAACCTAACCAGTGACCAAATTCACTTTCAGTCTTGAAAATACCAAAACCTTTACCTGCTTTTGAATTAAACACTCTGTGCAGCTCAGAAACTAAGGCTTCAGTAAATTCTTCATTCTCAAGAAGTTGATTTCGTAGACAAACTTCAAGCTCATCTTGCTCATTTTTTACTAATTTATGTAAAATTACGTTTGAAAGGATTAAACTCATAATAGAAAAGGTTTTTAGTTGACGTACATAGTAGGTTATCATAAGCCGCTTTCACTATCATTAACTGAAAAGACTTATGGCTATTACTTCGAAATACAGCAACAAACAAATTGAACAAATGTTAACAGAGATGGTCGATGTATTAGATAAACATCGTGCTCCTGCAGATCTATCTCTAATGTTGGTTGGTAACATTGCGACTAATGTACTAAACCAAGAAGTGCCAGCAGAACAGCGTAAAATTATCGCTGAAAAATTTGCTCAAGCGCTGCTTAGCTCATTAGATATTCCAAAAACTCACTAAGAGCGAGAATTCAATTCACATGGTCGATAGCGGAAATACATACGGCGATAAAGTGTCCAAGTTAATTACTTGGGGCCACTGGTTCAGCTTTTTCAATATCATTGCAGCAATGCTTATTGGTTCGCGTTACATTTCGCAATCACCATGGCCTGAAACTCTTCTCGGTCAGACCTATCTGGTTTTAAACTGGATAGGTCATTTTGGTTTTCTCGTTTTTGGATTCTATATACTTGTTCTGTTTCCCTTAACGTTTATTACCCCATCTCAACGATTAATGCGTGTATTGAGTGTCATCATTGCTACTGCAGGCATGACCTTATTACTGCTTGATACTTACGCTTATCAAAACCTTCATTTGCACATAACCCCCTTAGTCTGGGATATGCTGCTAAATAATGATAAATCAAACTTAAATACCCAGTGGCAATATTTATTTATTGTTGTACCCGTTATTTTCTTATTGCAGCTATCTCTGTCTGAATGGGTATGGAACAAACTACGTAAATTGGCCCATAAACAAGTCGGTCGCCCTTTTGCCATCTTATTTTCAGTTGCCTTTATTGGTAGCCACCTAATTCATACTTGGGCAGATGCATCTGCTTATGGCCCAGTCACAGCACAACGCGCGACTTTCCCACTGTCTTATCCAATGACGGCTCGCTCATTCTTAGAGAAGCATGGTTTTATTGATCGTGAAGCGTTAGCAAAACAAATCGAAGACGAAGGAACTGGTGGCGCAACAGAAGCCATGCGATACCCTCTTGAACCGATCAAATTTAAAAGCAAGCAAAAAGAGTATAACCTTCAGATTATTATGGTCGATAGCCTAAGAGCCGATACGCTGAACCATACTGACACTCCAAACCTAACTCGTTTTGCTCAAAATAATTTAAATTATAATAATCACTACAGCGCCAGTAATAATCCAACCAGTTTATTTGGCTTGTTTTATGGATTACCAGGCAGCTACGTTGATAACTTCCGAAACTCGCATAAAGCGTCGCCAGTATTAGCGGAATTACATAATCGTAATTATACCTTTGGTTTATTTAGTGGTGATGACTTTGACTCTTCTCTTTATAAACAGCTTATCTTCACTCATGGAGAGTTAGCAGAAAAACCAGAGAAGATGAGCGATACTAAAGCCATATCCCAGTGGAATACTTGGTTTACTCAACAAACAACAGATCAACCTTGGTTTAGCTATTTAGAACTGACTGCCGTGTCTGAATATGATGATGTAGGGTCAATATCAACGAATGCAGGTCAACATGCCTTTGAAGCGAACTACCGTAAAGCAGTTCAAAAAACGGATCAACAGCTTAAAGCAGTATTAAACACACTTAAGCAATCTCCTGATTGGGAAAAAACCATCGTAATTATTACATCAAATCACGGTATGGAATTTGATGAAACAAATAGTAATAGTTGGGGCTCAAACACAAACTTTAGCCAATATCAATTACGTGTTCCAATGCTTATTCATTGGCCCAATGCTGAACCTGAACTGATCACTACACGCTCAAGTCATCTCGATTTAACGCCAACGTTAATGGAGTCATTTCTTAGCACAACAACACCGGCTGAAAGCTACAGTAGCGGCATAAATTTATTTAGTCCTAATGATGATCGCAGTTGGTTGCTTGCTGGTGACCGACAAAACATTGCATTAATTACAGACAAAAATACCGTCGTCATTGATAAATTTGGTAACTACAAAGTATACGATGAAAATTATCAACGTCTGCGTGATGAAAAACCAAAATTATCATTATTAATGCAAGGTATTTCAGAGCTAAAACGCTTTTATCACCCAAAGAACTAACGCTTGCGAAAAGCATTAATTCTGAAAAAGTAATACACTAAAAATCCCTTTACTCATAAAGGGATTTTTTATATCTCTCTGTTTATAATTCATTTTTTCACACGAAATAGTTAACATGCCTATAAAAGCATGAGTAATTAATAGAGTAAAAAAAGACAAAATGAGTTAAAAATAAAGCACAACGCACAAAAATAGAGCAGTCAGTCATTTTTTTTAATTTTATGCTTTACAAAAAGCAAGGATATTACTATTATTCACCGCACTGGAGGGATGGCTGAGTGGTCGAAAGCACCGGTCTTGAAAACCGGCAACCGTTAATAGCGGTTCTAGGGTTCAAATCCCTATCCCTCCACCACTTTCGAAATTCAGATAGAGTCTGGGTTTCAAAAAATTGGAGCGGTAGTTCAGTTGGTTAGAATACCGGCCTGTCACGCCGGGGGTCGCGGGTTCGAGTCCCGTCCGCTCCGCCAATACAACGAAGGCATTGTCTAAAGACGATGCCTTTTTTGTATCTGCTAATTATGAAATCACAATTCAAACGCCCTCCTTATCCATCACCATTATTCTCTAAAACATTATTAACGTCTTCACGATTACCCATCAATATCCGTGTAATCGATCTTCCTTTATAAATGTTTTAAAAATAAAACAAACGATCAAAACATTTCAAATATTTGGAAGTAGGTTGCAAAACTTCATTTAAACTATTATCAACCAAATTGTATTTATATTAGCCTATCGGTGATTATCTAAAACAATAAGGTTATATAAATACCATGAAAAAAATCATTACAACGTTAGCGGCTTTAACGGTTCTATCAACCAGCTACACTGTCTCTGCCTCTGAATGGAGTTACTCAGGTGAAACCGCACCCACAAATTGGCATGGAACCTGTCAATCAGGAGTAAACCAGTCACCGATAGATATTACTCACGCTATCGAGAGCACATTAGACCCAATTATTTTCAACTATTCAAAAGCGGGAAAAAATGTCGTCAATAATGGACATACGGTACAAGTTAATTTTGACGTAAAGCAATCCATTCAAATTGAAGGGAAAACCTTTACGCTTTTACAACTTCATTTCCATGCCCCAAGCGAAAACCTCATTGAGGGTCACTCATTCCCATTAGAAATGCACTTAGTCCATGCAGATAAAGATGGCAACCTTGCCGTTATTGGAGTGATGCTAAAAGAAGGAAAACCTAATTCTGAATTGACAAAAATATGGGCTAAAATGCCACAATCAGGGCAAGTAGATCTTGAAAATCAATTAGATCTAACGAAGCTTCTTCCTCGTGATCAAGCTTATTACCGTTTCAACGGTTCATTAACTACCCCACCTTGTTCAGAAGGGGTTACTTGGCTAGTGATGAAAAACCCTATTGAGATATCATCAGAACAGCTAGCACAATTTACAGCGCTTTATAATGGTAATAATCGTCCGACTCAAGCAATAAACGCTCGGCCGATTTTAAAATAAGGCCACTCAACTCACGTAGCTATCTATTTATTACGAAGAAAAATCACTTAAGAGCAAAGTAAACGTTCTGATAAGTAGTTATTTTACCATTAAAACTTTTAACATCGCGCTTAAGTGATTTAACAAATAAGAATAAACAGAGAAGTACTGGAGTGGGTATAAAACAAAAAACATTAATTTTCGCTTTAAAATCACTCGATCTGATCGAATTTAGAGCGAACGATTTTTATATTTAAAAGAATGCTTTACATGATGAGGGCTTACGCCTATTATTCACGGCGTTGGAGGGATGGCTGAGTGGTCGAAAGCACCGGTCTTGAAAACCGGCAACCGTTAATAGCGGTTCTAGGGTTCAAATCCCTATCCCTCCACCAATTTCGAAGCCCTAGCAGAAATGCTGGGGCTTTTTCGTTATATAAAGTAAATTTATTTTTGGCTCGCAACCCACTTTTTCACAAAATCAATCACGTACTTCTGATTCACGGTTGCGGTCTCAGGATCAAAATCTTGATTGTGTAGGTCAGTGTTTGACAAAATACGAATACCTATAAACGGAATATTGTAAGCCTTAGCAACTAACGCAGCAGAAGAACTTTCCATCTCTTCAGCTGAAGTTTGATATGTTTTATGCAACCAGTTAATTCTCGCCACCTCGCGATTCCATTCATCAGCGGTTCCAATCACGCCCTTCACTACCTTACCTTTACCTGGGTGACTTACATTCTCGAAAGCAAAATCAACTAATGTTGGTTCAGAGTAAAATGCATCATGCTCAACTAGCTTGTTATCTTCTCTAAGACGCATAGTAACGGTAAAATTTTTCCATTTTTCAGGTTGAATACCAGCACTCGCTTCAGAAAACTCAGAGCGGTTTGCCCCCATATTGAAACTCTTTACAGCTAAAACAATATCACCTCGATACAATTCAGGATCATGTCCACCCGATGTACCTTGGTTAACAATCATACTTGGTGAAAACTTTTCAATCCCAAGTACGGTAGAGGCTGAAGCATTAGCAATACCCACTTCCGTTCTTGAGACAACCACTGGATAGCCGTCAATTGTTCCTTCCCAAAAAGTCCAAGACCCAATCGTCTCTTCTTTTTTATTTTCCAATTGAGCAACCATATACTCAACTTCAATATCCATTGCGCCTTGAAGAAGAATGGGTTGTGGCATTGCACTTACCGAAAATGAAAACATCATAGTTAAAGCAATAAAACAACAACGAAAGCCTTTCATATATTTATACCCTGTTTGAATTACATTGTTACACGAAAATATGCGGCGGATAATACATGAATAGACAATATAAGCAAACGATTGCTTTTGTCTATAAAAGGATATCGAATCTACCTTTCCTTAACTAAGCTTTTTAACATCCAAACATCACAACCATTATGTAACGTTCCATCAATCGGTTTTGGTAAATGCTCAAAACCCAAATTCTCATACAATTTAACGGCTGATTTCATACTTGAAAGTGTATCTAAATAACATTGAGTAAAACCCGCTTCTTTAGCAAAGTTTAATATTTTATCTGCAATGGTTTTACCAAAACCCCGCCCACGAGCCTCTGGTAACAAAAAGAGTTTTCTTAGCTCACAGGTCGTTTCACTGCTATCAAAAGGGGCAATACCACAACCGCCAACAACTCGCCCATTCAGCAATAGTATTAAATATCGGCTTCGATTCTTTTCATGATAATGCTTACTCATTTCAAGAACCTCATCATCTGAAGGGCCAAAACCCTCTCCTACCGCACCAAACTCAACGCCAACATTTTTGATGATGTAACAAATATCATTATCATGTTCAGGGGTTATCTTGACGATTCGATATTCCATATCTTTACTCCTTCATTTTTCATCTCATGTCATTATAGAAAAATAAAATCACTTATGTACGCGCCCCTCCACAGAGTAAACATCAATAGACAATCTAGGTCACACAGATACAAAAAAAGCGAGTAACCAAGGCTACTCGCTTTTTATAAACTACTAGGGCAACTAAATTACGCCCAACTCACGTAAACGTTCCATCAAATAACTATTTGCGGTGTGGCGTTCAGATAAAACCACATCTGGTTTAGGGTGTAAAAACAAAGGCAGTGAAATACGAGATTTTGTTTTGTCAGCACCTTCAGGGTTCACAACGCGATGTGTTGTTGATGGATAATACCCTTCTGACGCTTCTTGCAGCATATCGCCAATATTAATAATTAGATTACCAAAATCACACGGCACATCTAACCATTCGTTTTCTTTTGTCTTAACTTGCAAACCTGGTTCATTAGCGGCAGGAAGTATCGTTAATAAATTGATGTCTTCATGTGCACCAGCACGAATAGCACCAAGCTCCTCATCGCCTTCTAACGGTGGGTAATGAAGAATACGAAGTAAGGTCTTATCACTCTGCTCAACCATGCTAGAAAGCGATTGAGAGAATAACTCAGACACGTCTGATGGTGAGTGCGCTTCAACCCAAGAAAGCAATTCTGATGCTAAAGTATTCGCATTATCATAATACTCTTGAATTTGTGCTTTCAATTCAGCAGGACATTGCCCTGCAGGGTAGTAATGGAAGTATTCTTTAATATCTTTTTTTGTATGACCTTTCGCAACTTCAGACACTGAGGCTGGGAAAAAACCATCTTGCGTGTCTACATTAAACTGAAAATTTTCTTTCTCTTCACTATTAAAGAATGAATACCAATTATCGTAAATACTTTGTACAAGATCTTGTTGAATTGGATGATTTTTCAGTACACCAAATCCCGTTTCTCTTAATGACTTAACAAACAGCTCTGCTGCATTTTCAGCAGTGTAATCGATCGCTTCTAATTTCATAATAATTATCTTATTGTTGGCTGACTGGTTTCTATTATTTGTTTCTTATAATGTATTGTTAAATTGTATTAAGATGCGCAGATAGCCTCAAGCGCTAATGTCTAAAAACAGACAACAATTTGTTTACATAGAGAAACACAAGTATTCCGTGTAACAACAATGAAGAGAAAAAGAAGAACATTCATGGAGGGATATTACCCAGCTATCGATTAACAATAGCGGGTAATTATTAAATTTTGATAGTACTAAGTTACCTTGGTAGCGGCTCTAAAATTCCATTTCTAACTAAGCCACGACGAACGTTTTTACACAGTTTGGCAAAACTTTCGATCTCTGAAAAATTGGGGATTTCTCCACGTTCAACGTAAGACTCCCAATACAATAATTCACCTTCCACCAATTCAATCAATTTACGCGGACAACCAACACACGTATCACCACATATCTGAGCTTCTGGCGCATCAAATGGAAAATCCGCTTTCACTAATTCGATGATATTCAGCATCGCAGTTTTACGGTCAGGTTTTTGTGTTTTTGGTTTATCAGACATACACGTTATCTATTTGGATGATTCGTAATGTGATCACATTGAACACATAAATAAAATTCAATATTTAACAATGGGTTAAACCTCTACTATAAATTAAGTGTCTCAACAGTGACTACATCTCAATAATTAATGTTTTGACATAATATGTCTCATCCAAGAATTATATACCAAGAACCTTAGCGGATCTAACTCGACAACTTATCAACCGTTGTTACGTAAGTCTCCTCTTCCATCTCAATACCGATGAACTTTCTATTCAGCTTTAAGCAAGCTTGCCCTGTTGAACCAGATCCCATGAACGCATCCAACACGACCGCATTTTCTCTGCTGCTTGTTGAGATGATATGTTCAAGTAAATCGGCAGGTTTCTCACAAGGGTGCTTTCCCTGATAATACTGAACTGGTGCAAATGTCCAAACATCGGTATAAGGCACTTCATCAGTCACATAAAATGGTCGTCGCAGTTCTTCGTACTCTTTTTTTAGCTCACTGTATTCTTTTAATAATTCCCCATACTCGTTATTCAACAAACTGTATTCATTAGATAGCTCTGCATGGCTGCGAGATAGCTCACCGCTTTTGTCAGCAAATAAGTCCTGGAGTTGTTGGTATTGTTTTTCTGTAGGCAGCTTCCACTGGCTATAAGAAAACCAATGCGAGCACATTTGCGTACCAGTGGCTTCATTAATTTCTTTGGCTGAAATATTTAAAGAATCTTTCGCGCTCTTGAAATAATCCATTAATGGTTTAAATACTGCTTTCTTTAACTCAGTGCATTTTGTTGCGTATTGACTGCACCCTTTTGCAAAACCTTCTGCATCATAATGGCCTGCAAAAATAATACGTTCAGTAGAGGGAAAGAATGAACGCAGATGAGGCTTGTGTGCCCTTCTCCACACACCTGAAGGTTTCGCCCATACGATATGATTGAATACATCAAAACGAGAGCGGATAAGCAGTTCAGTGTCAGCCGCTAGTTTAGAACCACAGAACAGGTATAAATTGCCAGAAGGCTTCAATACTCGCCAGAACTCGACAAGCACTTCATCAAGCCATGCAAGGAATGTTTCAACATCAGGCCACTGGTTATCCCATGCGTTTTTCTTTACTTGAAAATAAGGGGGATCGGTAAGGATGAGATCTATTGAATTATTAGGTAAGGTTTTAAGGTAGTGTAGGCAATCTGCGTTAATGAGCTGCAATTGGCCATTGTGTAATGTATTTGTTTGCATTCGATACTCCATAAAATAGAGCCTTGAATACAGAAGAACCCAGCCACAAGTAGTGGCTGAGTTGGTTAATATGCTTCCTCTCCAATAATCTATTGGGTCTCAGGTACTCAAGGCATAAAAACAAAATCATCTTATCAAAACAAATAAGTACTGTATATAAACACAGTTACATTTAAGCGCGAACATAGCATCCGTTTGTAAGTTTTGATAGATAACCAAACATAGTTAATTGCTCAAAAAGAAACTGGATATGTGTCAGGCTTTGGTTCGGAATAACTATTTTATCTGGCGTAACTTCTTCAAATGAGGCTTGTTGAATAATGTGTTGCACTATGGCTTGTTGACCTTTTTTTATGGGTAGCATTTGAACACCTGTCTTGAGTAATTAAGGTGTCGTGACACTAATATGGAGTGATTGGGACAAGCTAGTCATTCATTTAGGAAGGATTTGAAAGTGTGATGGGGAATGTATTGTTGATATAAAAGCGCATAATTAGCCAGGTTACATAACCAATTATTTAAAATTGGTTATGTAACTTAAGTCTAGAATAATAAACACCAATACTAATTACAGCCTTAAAATAGCTTACAAAGTTAATGAAATCCCTCAATAAAAGTAGCCGCAAAACTTTTTAGCCTCTCGGTAATTCTTGGCAAAATAGTTCTACGAGTACGAAATGTCATTTTTTCTGTAGTCAATTTAGCAATATCATCAGATTTTAAACTTTCAACATTAAGTCCTTGTTCAATATCAAACACAATTTGATCTAACTTAAGTGGGTCAAGTTTTTCTTCTTCCGCTATTTTGCGCATCTTCAACTGTTTTTGTTCTTCAATGTACTCATCAAATTCAGCCCCTTGTACTAAGCCCTGTAAGCTTTTTTCAATGAACCCTTCAATAAGATGGCGCTTACTATGAAGTGTTGGCTCAGAAGCGAGTAAGTTTGCGATAACCTGACGCTTCTTATCTTTGGCATCATCACACGATTCTTCTAGCATGGTTTGCAGAAGATGGCGTATGTAGCCTACGTTCACATTGTCACGTTGAAGTAGCTCCAATTCAAAGTCGATGTCAGCAAGAATTGACTCTTTATCGGACGGGTTGCCTTTCAACTCTCTGGCTAAATCACCGTACTTAGAAGCGTAATCCACAAACTCTTGTTCTGAAATACCTAGCGCTTCAATATCGAAATCACTGAAGGTCTCAAGTTGGTTCTTCAAACGCATCAAGATACGGAACTGTTTAATGAACCCTGCCTGCATGTCTTCATCTGGCAGACTATCAACACTTTGAACATCTGGCGCTATTATTCTTAATGCTTCCAGTGCTTTGGCAAAGTCTTCTGTCAAACCGTCAAGATCTGGTACTTCGATGTACTCTATCGGTTGTTTGTTAGAAAACAACGCGAACGCTTCATCGGCTTGTGGTTTCAAGTTGCGGTAGCACATCACGTTGCCGTGTGATTTCACTGTACCATTCAGTCGATTGGTGCGAGAGAAAGCTTGAACCAATCCATGATATTTAAGGTTCTTATCTACGTAGATGGTGTTCAGGCTTGGTGCATCAAATCCCGTCAGGAACATGTTCACGACAAGTAAAATATCCACTTCACCATTTTTAGTTCGGTTAGAAAGATCTTTGTAATAGTTGTAGAAGCTGTCGGTATCTTGGGTTGAATAACTCGTACCAAATTGTTCGTTGTAATCCCCAATGTAGGAATCTAGCTTGTCTCGGCTATGCACCTTAGCGTTCGCTTCCTCTAAGCCTTTAACATTGACTTCGCCCTCAAATTCTTCAGCTTCGTTGACGCCATAGCTGAAGATAGTAGCGATATTAAGCTTATGCTTACCTTCTGCCTTGAGAGCCTTAAGGGTATCGTAGTAGGTGATTAAATCAGGGATACTCGCCACACATAGCATCGCGTTGAACTTGTGTTTGGTTTTGAATTTGTGAATACCAATGATGTGCTCACAGACTTGCTTTATACGCTTAGGAGAACTGAAGAACTCCGCGATATCAATGCTAGATACATCCGCATCCAAGCCTGATTGTTTGTGCTTTAGCTTGCCGTAATACTCAATCGCAAAAGGTAGTACGTTGTCATCTCGAATCGCATCGACAATAACATAGCTGTGCAGACGTTCACCAAACAGATCTTTGGTGGTTCTCTTCTGTACTCCCTTACCTTCCACTTTCTTTGCGGTGGCGTTCTTTCTAAAAATTGGGGTTCCCGTAAAGCCGAAAAGCTGAGCTTTCTTGAAGAACTGAACGATATTTTGGTGGGTTTCACCAAACTGACTGCGGTGGCACTCGTCGAATATGAAAACTACGCGCTCTTGGCGCAAGTGTTCAACTTGCCCTTTGAAGCGAGACTTAGTAATCAGGTTATTCAGCTTCTGAATCGTGGTGATAGTCAGCTTATTAATACGATTCACATTACTGCTGTAAATCGGTGAATATTCTGTGACTTGTTGTAGCACTTCACCATCACTGACGCTATTCCCGAGAGCAGATGCTGCTATCTTAGGAACAGGTCGAGATCCAAGGAATTGGTTTAATAAACTCTTCGTGTCACCTGTACTGTCGACACTGCCTTTTAGGAAGGCATCAAACTCTTTGGCGGTTTGATAGTCGAGGTCTTTACGGTCAACGACAAACACCACTCTATCGACGTTATCTAATCTCGATAATATTTGGGCGGTTTTGAAACTGGTTAGGGTTTTACCACTGCCTGTTGTATGCCAGATATAACCATGTTTATCACTGGTCTTAACCTGCTCTACAATCGCTTCAACGGCATAAAATTGATAAGGGCGCAGCACCATTAGGAACTTGCCCGTTTCATTCTGAACGATGTAGCGACTGAGCATTTTAGTCAGGTGTTCTTTATTCAAAAAAGCATCAGTAAATTGGTGCAACACATTAATCTTGTTGTTGTCTACATCTGTCCAGTGAAAGGTCTGTTTAAATGACAACTCACGGTTGTTTGAGAAGTATTTTGTATTCACGCCATTAGATATCACAAACAATTGTATGTAATTAAACAGCGCACCTTCTGCGCCAAAGGTGTGCTTGTCGTAGCGTTTGATCTGGTTGAATGCTTCAGCCATCTCAATGCCACGGCGTTTAAGCTCTATCTGAACTAACGGCAAACCATTCACCAGAATAGTAACGTCGTAGCGATTCTCATATTTACCGTGCATGGTGACTTGGTTAGTCACTTGAAAAATATTCTTTGATGCGTCGGTACTCAGCAAAGTGAGGTAGCTGATGGTACCATCGTCATGCACCACATCTACCTTACCTTTGAGGCGTTTGGATTTGTCGAAGATGTTGCCTTTTTCAAGACTAATGAGCACATTCTCAAATTCACGCTCGGTTAGCGTAATCTTATTTGCGCGTTCAAGCTGCACCTTTAGGTTCGCTTTAAGCGCGGCGGCATTCTCTATCTTGACTGGCCCAAAGTCAGCTGAGGTAAGCTGAGTGATTAAGTCATTTTCAAGTTTTTCTTCTGATTGTGTGCTCATAATTCTTCTTTTTCTAAATCCAACTAACGATTACCTACTTTTTAACGCAGATAATTGGGCTGTCAACAAGGCAGCAATTGAACTAAGCCCTAGTCTCATAGCTTGCCTATGAGACTAGGGTGAGTGAAAGCCGTTAACGCCATTGACAGTTCAATTAGCAAAGTTAAACGAACATCTGTTGCAATAAGCCTCTCTTCCACTCTTTGGTTTTATTAAGCTCCGAGTTGACTAGTTCTATTTTCTGGTCGATAGCCAATAAGAAGTTAGCCATTTTGGTTTGTTCTTGAATAGAAACTGGTGTTTTAAACTTAATACTATCAATATCTTTAGCGTAGATATGCTTTACAGTTGTACCAGAAACACGCCTGATAACCTCATTCTTAAAATGATTTATTTTATAGGAGAAATACACACTATTAAGTTCAGTTTTTGGTCGTAAAATATTTAAGTCCCCACTGAGAACAACTTCATCGACAAGTAAACAAGACGCTCTAGCTAAACCTTTTGGTGTTACATCTGAAGTAGGCATCAAAATATCCCCAACAAAGCCTAACTTTGTAGATGTGACGTTTGTTTTGCTAAATACTGTTCTGATTACCTCCCTATACTTTGTAAATAACTCACCGTAATGAATACAAACATTGGACCCAGTGTCTGTAAGGTCACTTTTGGATAGTGGAGCGCCTTTCTTAAAGTTAAAGTAATCGCCCAAGTTCTTCTCTTCCCAATCAGGAAACTCGCTGCCATCATCGGCTTTGAATCGTAGCGTGGGTGGCGTGAAAGTAAGTTGTCCGTCTTGCTCGTGCCACTTGCCATTGAACAACTGCTGCATCACACCTTTTTTGTACTCGGTGAGCTTATCTTTCTTCTCTGACAGCAGTCCGATTTTCTCATCGACCTTTGATAAGAAAAAGGCGATTTTTTGTTGTTCAAATATTTCGGGCAAGTTAGCTTTGAGAGTTTTTAAATCAGAGTTGTATACATTACTAATACTTGCCCCTCTAGCAAGCTTTGATATTTTCTTCCTTAATTTTTCGTTTATGTAATAAGACACATAAGCATGAGAGTAATCAACATTACCCTTTGGTCTTAGTACATTAATAGTTCTACCTATCGCGACCCCTTTTAGGGTTAATGCTGAGGCAGAACCTATATCAAGGGGATCTTCTCCTGCTGATGGCAAAAGAATCTCGTTACCGTAACTAAACGTAAGCTCTGAATGGTCTAAGTTTGTGCAGTTAATAGTATTTGTAATAACTTCACCATACATGTGGTAAAGCTCCCCGTACCTTACACAAGGAGTATTATACTCTGGTGATGCTTCATTTTTCTTAATGTTCTTTCCAGAGGAAAATACAAAAATATCGTCAAAGTTATACTGAGTGTATTGGGGGGCTTTACTAAACTCAGTAAGGCGAAGTCTTGGTGTTGAATTCATCATGACTCCCCTTAAAACGGCGCTTTGATATTTAACTTAGAACAGAAATCAGCGATATCCGCATCCACTGAATGCATCTTAATTTCAAGATCGGTTAAGTCTTTTGCTACCGCATCAAGATCGACTGCATCTTCCTCTTCAAAGGTGTCCACATAGCGAGGAATATTGAGGTTGTAGTCATTTTCGGCAATCTCAGACAGCTCAGCAACATGCGAATACTTATCGACTGATTCACGCTTGCTGTAGGCTTCCACAATACGAATAACGTCCTCTTCACGCAGATGGTTTTGCGCTTTGCCTTTTTCAAAATGGTTAGAACCATCAATGAACAATACGTTATCTGCATGTTGGCGAGTCTTCTTAAAGACTAAAATACAAGTTGGAATACCCGTACCGAAGAAGATACCCGCAGGTAAGCCAATCACCGCATCAAGGTAGTTTTTATTCTCGATAAGGTGCTTACGAATATGACCTTCAGCCGCACCACGGAAAAGGATACCGTGAGGGACTACAACCGCTAGTGTGCCTGTTTCGTTTAACTGATGAACCATGTGCAGTACAAAGGCAAAGTCAGCCTTAGTCTTAGGTGCAAGCTTACCGTAGTCAGCAAAACGTTCATCGTTTAAATGTAGATCACTTGCACTCCAGTTAGCAGAGAATGGAGGGTTGGCAACTACGGCATCAAAACGCTTACCCAAGTGCATTGGGTACTCTAGGGTGTCATCGTTCTTAATATCGAACTTATCGTAACGCACACCGTGCATCAGCATGTTCATGCGAGCAAGGTTAAAGGTGCTTGGGTTTTGCTCTTGACCGTAGAAGGTTAAATTGTCGTTATTCACCTCTTTAGCCACACGTAAAAGCAAAGAACCTGACCCACAGGTTGGGTCATAAACCGATTTTACATTACTTGATTGACTTACAATTTTGGCGAGGATTTTACTAACTTGTTGAGGCGTATAGAACTCACCCGCTTTTTTACCTGCACCAGAAGCAAACTGACCAATTAAGTATTCATAAGCATCACCTAAAATGTCGATTTCTGTGCTTTCAAGGTGAAAATCAATATTTTCTAGGTGAATAAGTACCTGTGCAATTTTACTATTTCTTGCTTCTGGGTTTTTGCCAAGTTTGCTTGAGTTTAAATCAAGATCTTCAAACAGACCGTTAAAATCATCAGCAGAATCGCCAGCTGTTGCTGAGCGTTCAATATCGACCAGTACACGTTCAAGATCTTGAATAATAAATTCTTCTTTTTCTCCACGCTTAGCAAGGCTTGAAAATAACTGCTTAGGGGCAATGAAGTAGCCAAGGTTCTCGACGCACTGTTTTTGCATGTATAATTTATCATCGCTATCTAAATGATTCTCATACTCATAAAATTTGATTCCATCTTGTGATAACAACTTATCACCATATCGGTTTAGTTTGTCTGATAGGTACTTGTAGAAGATAAGCCCTAGAATGTAATCACGGAAGTCGTCGGCAGACATATTGCCACGCAGAGTGTTGGCGATGCTCCAGAGCTGTTTTTGTAATTCTTTTTGGTGTTCACGAACCATGATTTTGCTAATCCTCAGTAAATAGGAGGATATAATAGCAAATAAATGCGTAAAGATAGAGTACTGTAGGGGTAATAACTATTAAATTAAGACACTGTAGTCAAAGTTAGAGTAAAACTAGGGATGTGCTTATAATTCAGATACATTCCCTACCGATAAGACAGCCGCTCCTCGGCTTTTTAAATTCCTTATCTAATAACTCATATATCCCTAGATTAAAGCTTAAATCAATTTGTTAATTACATTTAAGCTCGAACCAACTCGCAAGTATATCAACTCCTTCTTATTGACTTTTTACATATCAACAACCAAACCTTTATAGTTATTTCATGCAAGTGAGAGCCTCAAGGCATCAAGCACATATCTTATGGAACCTTCGCTTGCGTTCCACGCCGAGGGGCTTAATCGCTCCTCGGCATTTTAATTTCCCTTTCTAATAACTCATGCTCATATTTCCCAGATTCAAGCTTAAATCCGTGCCCTTCTCACTCGTTGCCTTGTCTATTGAAATTGGCTTATCTGATTTGATGGTGAGTGCGACTTCGGCTTTGCTTTTCATCGCTTGGTTGGTTAATGGACTCACTTTTGACATTGGGATTATGTTGTTTGAGAAGCCTTGTTTTTTTTGCTCGTGGTAGGACGTGGCGATAACTTGGTTTCTCTTTTCACTGGTTGTTATTCCAAGTTTGGCGTTCTTATCTTTTAGTTTATTTATTTTGGTGCTGAGTTTATCCACCTCTTTGCCTGCCGCCTCTGCAGAGCTTTTCCATCCATCAGGGATTAACGCATCGGGTAACATATTTATCATTGATTGAATGCCATCCCACACCCACCCAATGGTTTTATTCACCTTATCCAATATCACATCAAAACCAATGAACTTATCAATCAAATAAGTGATGGCAATCACTGCCGCACCAATGGCCGCAACCATAAGGCCAATAGGGTTTGCCATGATGATGGCATTAAGAGCAATCAGTGCCACTTTTAATATCGCAATGGTCGCAATGATGCCTTTGAAGTTTTGAGAGGCGAACAAGATGATTTTTCCCAAGAACTTAAAACTCTCATACAGGCCATTCACCGTTTGAATTATCTTTTCAATTAAGTCGGTGCGCCATTCTTCATTTTTGAACTTGTTTGAAAACTCAGTGAACGCTTCTGTAATTCGTTTCATTACTGGCGCAAGGGCGGCGAACTTAATTGAGCGGATACTTTCTTGCACCTTTTGAAGTGCATCGTTATAGGCTTCTGCTTTGGCGGCGTCCTCTGAGTTCACACCACCGCCTGTTTCATTGAACTCTTTACGAGCTGCTGTTAATCCTTTAGTGCCATCGCGCAGCATAATAAGCATCTTTCGACCGTCTTGCCCAAAGGCCGCATCCGCGAACGCCATCTGCTCTTGATTGCTCTTTAACTTTGAGAATGAATCAAGCAATTGGCCATAGGCTTGCTCCGTGTCTTTGGCGTTTTTTAGCTCTTTGTATAACGGGCTTTTTCCTTTCTTTAAGAATGAGCCCATCGCGCCTTTGCCCGTGGTTTGTAATACCCCTAATCGTTTGGTGAAACGTATCATGGCCGATGTCATGGTGTCTGAGCTGACACCCGCATGTTCAGCTTGAGATTGCATCGCCTGCAACTCTTCCACTGGCATGTCTAGATTTTTCGCAGCCTTTGATAGCTTATCCATCTCTGCGGCCGTTCCATTGATTTGGCTAAACAAACCGCCCAGACTCAAGCCTCCTAAAATCGCAGCCCCTTTGCCAATGGCAGCCGAGCGAAGATTTGGCATCTTAATGGATTTACTGAGTTTCTGGATAGGTGCCATGGCCGTGCGAAGTCGTTTGTATTTCTTACTGACCGCATCCACGCTTTTGGCATGAGTCAATTGGCTTTTTGATAGGCGGTCAAACTCACTGTCCAACTTTCGAACATCAACCCCTGCTTTCTTCATTCGCTTACTGGAGTCTTTTAAACTCTCTTCGTACTTGTCGTTCTTGGCCGTAAGTAGCGCGACTTTCTCTTCTTGTTTTGAGAGCTTATTAGTTAATGCCGCACTTGGCTTTTGTGTTGCCGCCATTTGTTGTTTGAGTTTGAGCAGTTTCTCGGTGGCCTCTTCGCCCTCAAGAGAGTTTTTATCTAGTGCCTTTTGGATTTGTTGGTAAGAGGCGATCATGGTTAAGGCACTCGAATCATCCGCTTGTGCTTTTTGGAGTCCTTTTAATTTCTTCGCGTAATGGTCAGAGTCACTGGCCATGCTTTGTAGTGGCGCACTGGTTTTATTGACAATGCCCATCACAACAGACAAATTCATTTTCATTAGATTGCCCTTATCTTTAGGTATAAAAAAAGAGAGCTAAATGCTCTCTTTGGGTTCGTTCCGAATTCGTGCTTCTTCTCGAAATAAAATCAAGTCATCTACGCTGAGTTTATCTATTTCACTAGGTTGCCAATGAAACACCATAGCAAGGTCGGCGTAATAGGTTTCCACTCGCTCTATTAATGTTTCATATCCACGAAAAAAGAGGCAATTTCTGTCAAGATAGGTGGAAAGTTTTCAGCCTCCATGTTCAAGATGTCTCGCTCATTGAGTTTAGAAATACGAGGCAACAAGGTACACGCCGCATCAAAATCCATTTCAACCACAGACACCAGATTCAAACCGCGTAAATCACCGGCACACGGTTTACGAAGTTCTAACTCATCCACTTCTTTTCCGTCAATCTCCATTGCCGTGGCCAGTTTGACGGTGAACATTTTTTTATTCATAACCAAGCTCTTCTTTTAAGTCTTTCACTTTTGTTTTACGACCGCCTTTCTCAGGGTCAATCGCCATCACCGCCTCAAATAAGGCCAATGCCTCCTCTTTCTTATCCGCTTCATAGAACAAGTCGCCCATGAGTCGAAACATTTTTACTTTGAGTGGCGCATTGGTGGCTAAGGTGCCAGAAAGTAAATCCGTTACCGCATCACTTAAGTATTGAGCGTTAAATTTGGTGTTTGCTTTCTTCGCCCCATCCGAATATTTAAAAATAATATCGAGATACGCGGTCTGCCCATTGGAGCGCCACCCTTGAGGCGAGTTAAGCCCTTTAAGCACCAAGGATTTAAACTTATCGTGAACCGTTTCTAATAAGCCGCAGTCAATTTGCCACTGATAGAACCACCAAATCACATCAAGCCCTTCAAGGTTGTCGTGCGTGCTCAGTAAATTGGTGATAACGGGTTTGTATTTCTTAATGAGAGCGCCTTTAAAAGGGATTTTCTCTGTTGAGCCTGCCATTGTTCTGGCGTACTCCAAGTCCATTTTCAAACTGTGTTGAATTTCATTCCATGGCTTTTTTTCAAATGCCGTGCGCGGGGTGTTTACTTTTTCACTCGCGACTTCGTTGTGTTTCTCTGTTGCTAATTCTTTCTTGGCCAACTCTTTTCTGGCTCGTGCTTGTCGTTTCAGTAGTAGCGTTAACATGGCAACCCCCAAGTCGTTATTGTGGAATTAATTCCGTACCCAAAAACATCACCTCAAGCTGTCCATCTTTCACGGTCAACTCAAGAGGCTCACTCACCCACGCGTTCATTAAGGTGTAGCTTTTCCCACTGTTGGTATTAAGCGTGATGTTCTCACCCGTGAAGTTTTTAATGGCGGTTTCATCGGTGCTTTTCGCATGAACAATGGTGGCTTTAATGCTTGGTGCGCTTTCAAACTCTTCGCTGTAGCCAAGAACGCCCGCATCCCCCATCACTGCATCTCGTTTTAACCCACCAAAATTAATCACCGCCCCTTCTTTGGTTGGCAATCGATCCAATGAGCCTGCGTCGAGAAAACCACGACTGGTTATTTTTGTACTCATAATAAACTCCAAGTAACTTACGTTACTTTCTAAATTGAATTTTACCTGCAGTGATGATCAACCCATTGATGAACTGAGGACTGTCTCGATAGTTAATGCGGCTTTTGTTGGTTTCATCCAACTCAACAATCAAAGAGGATTTATACCCTTCAAAGTCTTGAACAATGCCTTGGTATTCCAATGTTTTGTAAAGGGTTAACAATTCCCCTTTGATCATGCTTGGGGTTGCAATGGCTTGGCCAGCCGCAAAGTTGGTGCCGTCTTTGGCTAACTTATGACGACCGTATTTACTTTGTATCAATGAGCGTTGCTTCTCACGAAAGTACATCGCGGTTGCAGGGGTCATTACATCGAGATAGCTGTCATCCGCCGCCCCTGCTGCGTTTTCGGTGTACGCGGTAACTGGTCGTTCAATTTGCACTTCACCCGTTGCTGTGACGGTGTAGGTGCCCATGCCTTCATGCAGCAATAGATTGCGCTCTGCCCAATCAAACTCGCTATCCGCAATGGAATACACGCCGCTCATTTTTAAGGTTTGCAATGGACGACATGGATCGTTTGCCAGTGATGGTGCAATTTGTCCTGCCCATGCCGCGACCGCTTCTGCATCGGTTAATGGCTCATTGCTTGAGGTGCCCAATTTATTAATGGACACAAAGCTAATCAATGGACAGTTCGAACTCGCCCCAAAGGTCACAAGCTCGGCATGCGTTCCCTGTTTTGGTAAATAGGCAATGGCGGGGATCATTTCTAAGGCTTTATAGCGTGCATCTAAAAATTCACCCAATTCACGAACGGTGGTTTCATCATTCAATGAGCAGACAATATGGTGGTATTGCGTATCCCCTAATGCGGCCAATGCGCTCATGGTATCGGCACTGTCCACACTCACCGCGTAAATCGGCAGCGTTTCATTTTGCTTGGTAAAGTATTTCAGCATCTTGGTAATGTCTGACTCACCAAACAGCTCACGCGCTGAGTCTTCATTCATGCACAGCACCACGGTGTTGGGTGGTGTTTTTGCATCTGCAATCGCGTTGCCTATGACAAGCACACGTTGCTGCTCTTCGGCGCTATTGGCCAGACTGTTGTCGATTTCAATATAAACGCCCGGTACGCGAGCATTGTTCGGTACTTCTGAAAAGCTAATGCTCATGAGGTGGTGTCCTTTTTAGCGGTTAACTCAATCACGGACTCGTCTTTAATACGACGAAGCCAATACGTGTTTCTTGGTTTGTCTTCCCCTTTTTCCTTTAAGGGAATTCGGGTTTCTGGATCACGTACAAGCAATCCCTTTTTTGGTTTCACTTTGATGGTTTGCATTTAACTCTCCACGCCTGATAAGAAATTGTTCGCTACCATGGCAAGCAGCTCTCGCTCAAGGGCAGGAGTCCAACCAATGAACGTTCGTTTGGTCATTCGATAATTGTCTTTTACTTTCGTGCCGCCCTGCCATTGGCCGACTTTGCTGTTGTAGTAACCGTTAACTCTTGTCGTGAACGACACGCCTTGACCTTCGTTATGTACGCGAGCCATGTTGCCTGTTACTCCAGTCAGGCCGACTTCAAAGCCCTTGTCATTCACTTGCGTTTTTAAGGCTCGACCAAAACCTAGCAGCATGTTTTTGTTGTCTTTGGCTTTGTGGGTTTTACTGTCTAACGTTATCTTTCTTCGTGCGCGTTTCTGGTAACTGCTGCCATCAATGTCACGCTGTTTTCGTATTTGCTCTCGAAAGTACTGTCGTGAGCGATTGGCTAATCGTCGGTGTAAATCAAACCTTTCAGGCTCAGTCAGTATCAAACTGTTGATGGCATGAGTTAACTGCTCAGGATTGGTTAGCTGCATGATGGAAAGTCCCCGTCATTACCTCCGATGTACTTTAAGGGTGGCAACTCGGTCTCTATTGCCGCCTTTGCAAACTCACTCACGCATTCGTATCGCGTGTCCTCCTGCTTCCAATTGCCTTGCGCGTTTTCATTCAATGAATACGACTCTTGAATATCGACTTTCAACTTAATGTCGCACAAGCCTTTATCCAATAATTCAGTGGCGAACGAGGGTGGCAGCAACCCTTTCTCATCGCGTTGCACATCGTATTTATTTAACCAACTCACCAAATGCATCATCAAAATATGCGGCTTTACATCGACCGCCGTCATGTTGATGTTGACGGTGTACGCAATTTCAAACCCATCGACTATCGAGCCTTGAGTGCAAAGCAGCTCGCCATCTTCCGCCCACACATCCAAACTTTTTGCTTCCGTCACATGATGAGAAAATAACTCGGTTAAACTTTGTAAGGCTTGCATCACACCACCTCGAATCGATAGGTTTCAACGCCATTAAGTAATAAATCAATCGCACGGCGATATTGCACCAAACTGTTGTCGGCTTTGGCTTGAATCGCCTCTTGCCTTTCCGCCGCTTCCACCGTCGCGTTCATGCTCAATTGGTTCTCAACCAGATAGTTGGCCGTTAATCCAAAGACCGCTTGTTTGTATAGTGTTGTGCCTGTTTGGGTTTCATCAAAGCGATCCAATGACAATGCATCGAGCGTGATAAACGGCGTCACGGTTGCCAGTAATTCTTGATTGACCACCGCTCTTGCGACCGTGGCATGGTGTAAAATTCCGGCCTCTGTTTCATTGCTTAAAAAATGGAACACACGCTGAAACTCTGCAATGGCAAGCTCTGGATAATGCGTGGTTGCTGGCAAGACTGACTCGTATTCTTCGTCTTTATTTCCGACAAACTCCATACACACCTCGTTAGGTGCAGGCTTATCGCGACAGTGAATAGCAAAGTCCTAATGTTCTTTGATAACACAGCGAAAGCCTGCATGGGGGGTTGCTCGTTACTGTGGGTTTACACCCACGCGCCATTAATCCATAACTTCACATTGGCAAATTCAATCGCCGCCGCTTTTTGCAATTGCTCAATTACATACGCCATGTTCATGGATTCGAAGTTTTCCAGTTGGTCTTTTTTGTCGTTCTTAATCGCGACCGTGCGACGAATGGAATCTTTCTGGATGTAAATCGACAAGTTCTTAAAGCTTGTCACCAGAATGCCCGTTGGTGGGAATGATGGCACTGCAAACGCAGGTAAGCCGCCATACGTGCCAATCACTTGTTTGTCTTCAATGTGTGATTTCTCACTTGGGGTATTGCCGTGTGCGGCGTAAAAACGTGCCTTATCATAAGAGAGTAAATCACTGCCAATGATGGCGACTAAATCTGAGGCATTCGCACAGGCATCGCCCAATAAGCCTTTAACATTCATCACGGCCAAATCAAGATTGATGAAATCACCAAGCCCTTCACCCGTGCCATCTTCTGCCAGAGCTTGGCCTTCACCGATACGGATTTCACCCGTGGTTTCGCCTTCGACTAACATCGCATCCGCGTTGTGAGTTCGAATGGCTTGAAACCACCCTTCACACACATCTTCGCCATTGGGGTTTGTGGCGGCATTCGTATCTGGAGCGCACGATTCACCATAAAAACCAATGGTGATTTTATTGGCATCAATTTGCTCACGGGTTTGTGAGTTAATCAGTTTATTGAAGTTTTTGAAGTGCGCGAACGCATCCAATTGCTCATAACGAATGTGCGAATCAAAATCGACTTTCTCACACAGGTACGGCATGGCTTCCATGTCATACACCGCTTTGGTTTTACGCTCACCGTCCCCTTTGGTATTGGTACGACTGGCAATCATGCCCGTGACACCAAGCCCAATAGATTCCCCTTTTTGGTTAATCACAGGCACGATGTTTATCTTGCCAAGGAACCAATTGCTTTCACGAATTTGCGCGATGATTTTCTGTGTACCCACAGGGGTGACGCTGAACTTTTCTGTCACATCAGACACGGAGTTACTAACTCCAACGGCTTTCTTGTATTTCTCAACCGCCAGTTTTGTTTTTTCTTGCATAAGTAAACCTAATAAAATAAAGACATTAAAATGAGAAGAGGAAACAAAAGGATCGAATACTTATAAGTATTCTTCTTCTCCACCTTCACCCGCTAATTGACGAGGGTTTTCATCGGTGATTTTGCTGAGTGTCGTCACCATCGCATCGAACTTGGTAGAGAGCGCTTCAAACTTAGTGGAGAGTTCAGTTTCATCGGTGTTAGTTTCCGGTACCGTTTCTTCAGGAGCTTGAGGCAAAGCTTCTTTTACCGTGGCATTCAAACTAATCACTTGCGCTGACAGTGCGGTGATTAATCCCGTTTGTGCTTGCAGCAATTCTTTAATTTCTTGACTCATTTCTTCTTCCTCTTCTACTTCAATGATTTCGGTCGGCGCAGCATTAGAGCTGAACAACTGTTTAATACGCGCCAAGAGTTTTATATCCTCTGGCTTGGTTGGCTCTTCGTCCCCCAATAGTTCTTTTCCTATGGTAGCCCCAGAGCTTAAATAGATTTTCCCTTCACCTTTTTCTTTCGTAGATAAATGAATTTCCGTTGTGCCTAATGAAGCGGGTTCGTCCGTTAAGGCAAGCCCCGTGAGATACGCTTTGCCACTATCAGAAAAGTTCTCAATATACTCACAAGAGGTGTGCAGCAATTGCCCCTTTTCAATGGTATTTAACAGACGTGAATTAGGTTTTAAAATCGCAAACAATTTGTCTGCCCGCTTTTCCACAGAAAGCACCGAGCCGAACTTGTCACTCCACGACCAATGCTCTTCATTGATGCGGGCGTTATAGACTTCTGGGTTGTACGTCTCTGCGATGTCATCAATAACCTGTTGGCTAATGTCCCGACCATCCACGGTTTTTCCTGCGCTTAAAATACAAATAGGCTCTGAATGAAACATGCCGTTATCTCCTGTAATTTCTTAGTTTAATTTACCCAAAGCTCGCCTCTTTTTGTATTCATCTCGTTTCTAGATAAGGGATATAGGAATGCGACTTGCTGAGTGTTCACTTTTGTTATTGCACACTGTAGTGATGAAAATGAACTCACCGACGCCACCTGAAAAACCGATGTATACCCAAACGCAAACTCACGCGTTGGGGTATTACTTACGCCAGTACAAAGTCGCTGAAATTGCGGAGGCATTAGATCTTGCCCCGCGAACCATTCAACAATGGATAGCCAAATTTAATTGGAAAACGATGCGCGACGATGCGCCCGTTGAATTGATGCTTCGCCAACGCATTGCTTATTTATTGTGGATTGACCAAAAACACGAAACGCAGCTCAACGAACTGGAGATGTTGCTCACTCAAAAACACAAACGCGATGCCGTGGAACGACGTAAAAACAAACCCAAAAACAGCGACGGGTATTCAGAAGAGAAACGCGGCAGACCAAACAACAAAACCAAGAATGATATTTCAGGCATTACCGCAGAAATGCTCGCTGATTATCGAGAGAAAACGTTCTTTAGTTATCAGAAAAACATTCATGCGCATAAAAATAATGACGACATTAATGAGATTCGGTTCTATCTCAAATCACGTCAAATCGGCTTAACGTTTTACTTTGCGTTTGAGGCCTTTGAAGATGCGGTATTAAATGGCGACAACCAGATATTCTTATCTGCCTCTCGCAAGCAAAGTGAAATCTTTAAAAACTACATTCGTCGTTTTGCGCTTGAGATTGGGGATGTTGAATTAAAAGGCAAAGACGACATTTGGTTAAGCAATGGCGCGAGCCTTGGGTTCTTATCAACCAATGCCCGAACAGGCCAAGGCTTTAATGGTCATTTGTATATTGATGAAGTGTTCTGGCTGCCTAAATTTCAGGATTTGGATAATTTCATTGGTGGCGTATCCATTCAGGCGCAGTACCGAACCACCTATTTATCGACCCCATCAACCACCGCTCATGAAGCCTATCCAAAATGGTCAGGCACAAAAGAGCTCAATATCGACATCAGCCATAAAGCCTTAAAAAATGGCGCAATGGGTTGTGATGGTATTTATCGTCAAATCATTACCGTGGATGATGCGATTGAGGGTGGCGCGAACTTTTTCAACATGGACAAACTGCGCCGTAAGTTTCCTGACAAATCCGTGTTTGATAACTTGCTTCGTTGTGTGTTTTTGGATGATGCGTCCTCGTTCTTTAGCATCAAAGCCCTGCTTGCCTGTAAAACCGATACCTCAGAATGGAGGGACGTTGAATTTGATGCGATTAACCCTGTTGCTCGTCGTGAAGTGTTGGTCGGTTACGATCCAAGAGGTGGCGGGCAAGGCGAAGGCTCGGACGATGCAGGTCTGGTTGTTGCCCTAAAACCTGTCAGAAAAGGCGGCGTGTTTCGCTTCATCGAGCGCGTTCGTCTTAAAGGCTCAAGTTATGAAGACCAAGCCAACGCCATTGAAGATATCTGTAAAAAATACAATGTGGTCTATTTGGCCATTGATGTGGGCGGTGTTGGCTCGGCGGTTGCTGAGCTCGTCAGAAAGTTTTATCCAGGACTCACTGTTCTAGATTACTCGCCAGAGATGAAACGCATGATGGCGTACAAAGCCCGTGAAATTATTAACGCTGGCCGACTTCAATTTGATCATGAGTGGGACGATGTAGTGCATTCATTTTTAATGATACGCCAACACACCACCGCCAAAAGTAACCAAATCACCTTTATTTCAGCGCGCAATAAAGTCGGCTCTCATGCGGATTTAGCGTGGGCTGCAATGCACGTTTTACATTGGGAGCCTATCGATATTTTACGAGACGACTCAACCACTGTTTCCTTCTTATAAGCGAGGCTACCTTGATAGAATTTCACACCCCAGAAACCGTAATGAACAGCGACCTTCTAAGTTACATGGAAGTCGCCTTGATGGATGGATTGTATGAGCCGCCTATCCCATTAGATCTCTTTGCCAAAGTTGCACGAGCCAACTCGATGCACGGCTCCGCCCTGTATGCAAAAAGCCGCATGGCCTCAAGCATTACGAAATTATCCAAGACATTATCACGTCGAGACTTAAATCGTTTTCTCTATGACTTTTTAATGTTTGGTAATGGGTATTTATTGGAGGTTCGTAATGCCTTTGGGCACATCGTTAAGTACAAGCATTTGCCTGCACTTTTCATGCGCCGTAGGGAGAAAATAGACACCTACACCTACAAGCCAAACGAGTTCAACAATGATGGGCGGATTGATTACGCTCAAGGGCAAGTGTTTCATTTATCTGAATACGATGTCTGCCAAGAGATTTATGGTTTACCGCAATACATTGGTGCATTGAGTTCAATCTGGTTGAACGAAGACGCCACTCTGTTTCGTCGTCGCTATTACAACAACGGCTCTCATGCAGGCTATTTACTTTACATGAACGACCCAAACTTAACGGAAACACAAGAAGACGACATTAAAGACAAGTTAAAGAAACAGGCAGGATTAGGTGCATTCAAAAACTTATTCATTAACGGTAAAGGCAAAGATGGCACACCACCTGCGTTGACACCTATTGGTCAAGTGGAAGCAAAAGACGCCTTTAAAGACATTAAGAACATGACGACCAATGATGTGTTATCGAGTCATCGTATTCCATTAGATTTAATGAGCGTGGTTCGTGAAGGATTTAACTCAAGCAGTGACTTAAATAAAGTCGATCGCATCTTTTACAAGAATGAACTTATTCCTATTTTAGAAGCAGTGTGTGAATTGAATGACTTTGCAGGCATGGAAGTGGTGAGCATTAAAGAGTATGAGAGCTTGGATACGGTGGCCGCATAAAACAAAACCGAGTTCTCGGACTCGGTTTTATTTTGCATCAATTACATTGATTAATATTCTTAACGTAGTCCTTCATTAAATTACTTTTGTACCCCGTACTACTCGGGCATTCAATCATATTATTGGGTTTTATAACAAAAAAATAGTTAGCGTAATTAAAACTAAGACCAATAAATGCAAATATTATGGCTAGTTTCCATCGATGTTTTTTTATCGTCTTTGGTGTTCCTGCTAATGTTTCTTTTACTGTCTTTCTTATATTAAAAAGAGCATCAATAAAAAAACCTAGCGTCGAAAACATGGCGATATACACCAACCCATCAAAGCTAAAACCTATCTTTTCAATTTCATCATACGGAATGATTAGAGGCTTAATTAACCAATAACAAATTAATAGCAACCAGTAATAGACAAAAATTCCACACAACAATCCAATCACTAATTGTTTTTTATCTTTACTCACTATCAAAAACCTCAATAACACTTTCTACAATCCCTTTTTCAAAATCCGTTACCCAATCAACAACAGATACTGCAACACCAGATACTGCGTAAAGAATAAGTCCACCTGATACTGTTACAGGTGCTGAAATCGCAGCTAAGGAAATACCAATAAAAGCGACACCAGAAACAACTAATACATGAACAAACAATTTGGCTTCATCCACACCTAACTTACTTAACGTATATTCATCATTTAATATAAATTGGAGTACATTTATAGACGTACCCACTAATATTTCCAATGGCGCAGTGACTCTTACAAATTTTGCCATTCCCTTTGCAGTATCTAATCCACCTAAGCCAAGCTTAATTATTTTACTGTTGTTAGCTTTAAAAACACCACCGTAAAGCAATGTTTGCTTCCATTTATCATAATTTTTTAAAATCACATAATCAACGCCATCAACAGTTCTAACAAGTACAGTAACTCCAATGCCACCTAATGCTTTAGCTGTTTCTCTGGCATCATATAAACCAGTAACGCCATCTTTTAATGTTTTGAACTTCCCAAATGAATCAAAGAATACCGCCCACTCTTCTGGACTTAGTACCGCAAATTTAACCACATTCTGGGTGTACTCAACATTTAAATAACGTTCATCACCTTCTTTGGTGAAATCATACGCAGGCCAATACATATTATCTGGATTTATACCATGCTTTTTAGCTCTTACATTTATGACTGGTGTGTTTTTGGGGATTGAGTCCATTTTATGAAGTGTAGCAACCACTGGATGTATGATTGGGGATTGAGGATCACTCCATAGATTCTCCCATGAAAAGACCGTTTTCTCTTTTGTGACATCAACAGGTGGTAAGGTTTTTCTTTCTTTTTCCACTTCTAAAACCAAGTTATCACCAATTTTAATATGATCTTCTTGGCCTTTATATTGTGGATTTAACATTACCAATTGCGAGAGTGTTAATCCTTTTTTCTCTGCGATGCCTGATAATGTATCGCCTGATTGAATGGCATATACAAGGTCATCGTTACTTACTTTTTCTCGCTCGGCCGCTTTCTCTTTTCTTGTATCAGCGATCTCATTCACATCAAGCAAACAACCATTTTCATTCAGCCAATCTGCCGTTAATTCTTCAAGTTGTTGTGCCGTCATTTTTTGAGGGAGGTAAAGTAAGTGTTGGCGAGTAACAACCGTGTTGTTGATTTTCCAAGGAAGTAAAATAAAGCTGTATTGATGATCAGAGACTAACTCATCAGTTAGACTATCGTCAGTCGTTCGAGTCACCTGAAATGCCCACTTACCATCACCCATTAATTTATATTCATGAGTAAGTGCATCGTCAACAAAATGATAAAAGTACCCCTCGGTTGGCCAACCAAGACGCTCACCCACTTGAACCGCAGGTTTTACAGGAATAAAGGACTCGGTATGGGTTCCCGCGCCTTGCTCTACTGGTTGCACATCATCAAATGACAATGCAGTCCCACTTGAGATAAAAAACTCTCGATTAAGTGTTTTTGGCTCATTCACATTTACGCTCGCTGTAAGTAACGTAAACCCTTTCTCTGTTTGTGTTTTATTCCATGATGAAATGTTTGCTTCTTCTTTGGTCTTTCCTAAAGAGAACACACCCACTTGATACGTGTTTAATTCATCTTTCGTACACGCAATTTCAATTGAATACTCAAAAGCCGCCGTCTTTGCCAATATCTCTTTCACTGCTTCATAGTGAGGGACATCGACTTTCGCTTCTCTTGCGAGCTCTTCATTCCATGAGTAATGCGCCCGAACAAACTTAGGGGCATCTTCATCAACCGATTCAACAAATTTTTCTACTTTCTCATCCCAGACTTTCATCTTATCCCTAACTTAACGTTAAATCCCTTTGTAAGGATAAATTAAAAATAAGATGCATTTTTACTGAAACAATAGGTGAAATAACTAAATAAACTTCAATCTTTATCTGACCATAATAATATTTTGTCAAATATAATTAGAACATGTGAGCCAATTATGACCTATCGAATAAATTACTGTGTTTGGGGAAAGTTGAACTCAAGCAGTTATTTTCAGAAATGAAAGTAGTTAACATTAAAAAGGCCACTCTAAAAGTAGCCTTTCAATCAGAAAATTAACAATTAATCTTCAAACCATTTAAAAAGACCATAGCCAATAGCTGCAACAATAGCAACTGGGGCTGCAGCTGTAATGATAGCTCCAGTAGCCATACCACCGCCAACAACGCCACCAACACTTGCCATACCAGATGCAATTGCTGCTCCACCGGCGGTTCCCGCGGTTCCCGCAGTTGCAGCAAGTGCCGCACCTGTTGTTCCTGCTGTAGCTGACATTATAGTTGCAGCGGAACCACCAACTACGGCAGAAGCTGTTGATGCACCAGTAGCAATTGTTGCGACTGAACCAACACCGGCAACAACCGTTGAACCTTTAACTTTTTCACTCATATTTAGCCTACTTATATATTTTTATGATTACCGAGCACCAAACAGTATACTGGCTTATTCAGTTTATGAAGAGTATAAAAATATTAATTTTATTAGTTCGTCACAATAAAATAGATAATTGAATAAATATAGACCATTACTCTATTTAAATTAACAGTAAATAGTTTTATTTTCCGCGTTTTGGAATTGCCCCACCGCCTAAATACAACGCTACAGCCGCAAGCACTGGATAGCCAAACGCATCATTAATCATGGTGCTAATTGCTCCCCAATCCGCTCCAAAAATACACCCGATGATCACAATAGTATGCAGCCCAATGTAAGGCACACAAAAGACCATAACGATAAAACGTTGTATCAACTTAAAAGGCTCATACGCTTTGAGTAACATAATGTGTTGTTTCGACTTTTCTTCATCGGTAAACACAAGCGCATCCCCTGTATTGGCGATTAAATCAATGCCTGCTTTGATGGCTGAATCGGTTCCAAATATCTTGCTGAATAATCCCATCATTCATTCCCTACTCATCAATCAATTCAAAATGCATTAAGTCATCAAAGCCATTGTCTTTTAGCTCATTGTCTTTATCCCAATCCCCGCCCCAACGAATGGCCACGCCCATTGAGGCACCGACACCAATCACAATGCCTGCAAAATAACTGAAGCGTTTACGATCATCTTCATCGTATGGGTACGGGGTTGCATCAACCGCTTTGCTTGGTAATGAATTGTGTTTGCTGTTTGGGTATCGAACTTGAGTGTTCGTGCTTGGCAGGGCGTTTTGCTCTTCTTTGGTTCGATGGCCACAAAGAATAGAGCAATCACACACCTCAAGTGCGGCAGTAAAAACTTTCTGTAAGTTAGGGTGGCAAGAAGCCAATCGAGTTGCGCTTGTTCTGCTGAATTTATTCATATTACATTACCTTTAAAGCAGCAACCGCAACGGCGATTACTGAACCAAAAATTAATCGAACCAACCATGTTTTGTCTGATTCGAGCTTATCTATTCGTTTAGAGTTTGAAACTTGAATGGTTTGAGTTTTCGTTAACGTGATAAGCACTTTATTCAGTGTACTGTTTTGCTCTCGCATCAAGTTAGCAAGGTTGTTCATCGCGGCATCAATACGTGCTATCTCTTTCTCAGACATGCTGTACTCAGGTTATGGATTTGATTCAGTGTATCGCGCAGGCGTAGGGGTGAATATTGATGTCATTCCTATATGCCAGATGTAGAAAACCCAACGCGAAGGTTGGGTTTATGGGTGGGATTTATGATTGATTAAGGCCAAGGATGTTGACTTTGTATTTCAATTCTTGCCGCCAATGCTTGCGCTTCCATCTCAAGCGCGGCTTGTTCATCTCCTTGCAATCGCTTGATGTTTGCCTCGGCAATCAGAGGATCACAAACTCGGCCATATAGGCCACGACGTGTTTCATCTATTTGGTTAAAATCTGCAATGTGTTGATTGCTTTGATTGGTTACCCATTGATTATCTATCCATTCATCATAAGGAGTACTTGGCTCATCATAAGTAAAACCGTCTTTGATGTTGCCTAGCTTTTGCATAACTTTTGATTGAGTGCAATCTTCACAGTTATAAATGGTTTTATCTCGATGATCTTCAATCTGTTGCCACTGTCCCTCAACCAAGCAAACCGCAAAGCCTTTATCCTTTTCTGGTGGCTCGATGAAGGTGTGTTTTTCAGGGAGCGTGAAATTGTAATCCGAGATAATAAACTCGTTGGTTTCAGCATCCCAATAAGATTTGCCCAGTTCAATATCATAGATTTTCCAAGTATCGTTTTCATAAAATACGGTTTGTTTTTCATTATCGTATTCGGGTGGGGTTTCTTTTATTGCGCCTTTTGGATAATCGCCATCAGGCTCACCAATGACAAACTCACGGCCATAAACATCGAAGAACGGTTTCCATGTCATGTCTTCGATTTCATTAGACCATTGCGTTGTTTCTCTATCAAACCGCGCAATCATTCCATCGCTTGAGGGCGTATAAATGACTTGGGTAAAATCAGTACCAAGCGCGGTGCCTTTAACCACATGCTCAGTACAATTTTCTAGCCACCAACCCTCATTAGAAAGACGCGACACCTCGACGCTTTGAGATTGTTTAAAAAATGTATTCATTAGGCCATTCTCACTATCCAGTTAACTTTACGGTGGTTGATGGTGTTTTTCAGTGCACCAAACAGAGCAATCATGACGGTATGGGCATGAGAGCCAATAGCCACCGTGTGATTATGACTGTCATTGTTGGTTGATATCACTGATGATGGTCGGCCTGTTACTCTCCATTGTTTCGTATAAGTAGTCCCACCGCCTCCGGCATCGGTATTCCCCATCACATGATTATGCGTGTCTGTATTGGTTGTTTTTGTTCCTAGATTTGTAGAGCTTATTGTTGAATTAGGGTGCCCATGCGCTTTGACTTGCCCCTCTTCATAAGCCCCTATTGTTTCACCGTCTTCTTTGCCCATGACACCACAGCCGCGCATGTCAGGAATAATGCCATCAGGCCAGATTTTAGCGAGCTCAGGATTGGCGATTAAATCAAAGGCTTGGTTTTTCATGATACCAAAACCATCAGGGGCAATATCCGTAAACCAAGGAATGGCCGCGCCCACAGGAAAGATTTTTGCCGCGAGTTTCAACCACAGATTATTCACCAATTTGTTGATGAGATAAGGCGCATCAAAAGCGCGTATCATTTTCTTAATGGTTAAAAAACTGCTGTCGTTTGTGCCCTCATCCACTTCGGCATTGGTGATTATCTTAGCAATGCCTGCCACCGCTTCAGTGGCATAGGGCGTGCCCATCAGTTCAACCGTGATGTTCTCAATGCTTGAGCCTGCAAGGTTTAACTCCAACGCTTCGGTGATAATGGTGTTACTGCGCTTTAATGAGAGTATTTCGCCCTCTCGACTATCCACTGCGAATAGGGTGCCATCTTCTAGGTAGTAGCCAATTTCTTTACCTTCAAATTCTTTTTTATCGGCAAACACCGCTTCAAAGTGAAGTTGCCCAAGGGCAGGCACCGAGCCACGAGTTAACGCTTCACGCGCCACTTCGCTTTTCAATTGCGTTTGGTCTAGAGTAGGAAGATACCCATCAAGGCCAATAGCTATGTGGGTAATTTTATAACTGACCCCCAACTCACCCGCATGAATGGAGGCCGCTATCCCCGCATTGGTAATTAATAAACTCATTGAGTCACCTCGTATTGATTAACGTTTCTAATGTGTCTTGAATTGGCAATTTGGGTTTGAACATCGATGGCCGCGTTATAAATCCATTCGATTTCGGTGTGAGGCAACCGCACCTTTTCAAACTCAAACCACGCTTTTTCACACCGCTCATTGGTCGCCAATGACACATAAATTAAATTCGGTTTTGCTCGCTCGTCCGTCACTTCGCCTTTGCCGCCACTGCTGATTAATAACGCTTGATAATCACTGAGCTTCCACCCAAATAAACGCTCTGAAAAATCCGAGAGTAACGCCAACTGAATTTCATCACTGGTGACTTTGAAATCAATCGCCATGCCTAAAATTACATTGGTTAATTCAGCGTTATCCGCATCTTGCCAATACTCCCCTTCGGGCAATAAGGCGCGTATTGCATCGGCAAAATTGCTCTCGCTGTAATCAACAATTAAATCACCGGTGTCCATGTCACCTCTCCTAAAATATGAATTTCATCATCGGTAATAAATTGCTCTTCGGTCGGTTGCTTAACGATGTAATTACTTGTGATAGGCGCAATGGCCAGTACGATTTCAGTCGGGGTAATGGACACTTGTTTTGGTGGATTAACCGATTCATCCCGCTTTCCCATTTTGTCTTGAAATAACTCCTGCAGCGCAATGAGAATATCCGCACGGACTTGCTCGTCTTGGACATTTTGAATTTCAACATCAATGGTTTTATGAGTCGGTATCCCAACCACGGGATGACACCCAGCAAGGCGTTCTTTATCAATAAAGGTTTGGACGATGGTGACCACTTCGGTGGAAACCGTTGGGTTGTTTTCTCTCGCCCCAATATAAACACGAACCATGCCACGCTCAGGCGTGTTATCTAATGCCCACGCAAAATCCACATCAGAGTGAGCGGACAATGCCCAACTCTCATAATCTTCACGACGACCAATTTCTTCACCCTGATTAAACGCGGTGCAGATACGTTGACGCCAATGCTCTAATTCTTCAATGTCAGCCCCACCATCAAAGCCAAGACATAAAACATTATCAGGATTAACCCCACTGATGCTTTTTGATAGAGTGAGAACCGCCCCATTAGGTAAGTTACTTGAAATTCCCGCGACTAAGGCAATCACTTCAACGTCTTCATCGCTGTATTGCGCTTGGAGGGTTTGATATTCACCGCCCGTAATGTCAGTGATTAACGATCCTTTTGGAATTTCAACTCGCTCACCCAATTGCTCAAACTGAACCAAGCCTCGCGCGAACGTGGGTAAAAGGCGTTCAACATCGTGACGTTTAGCGTGAAGATACAACCACGGCTCAGAGGCGGTTTCAGGGTTTAACTCTCGAAAGAGTTGGTCTTGGTATCCATACTGGCCATAACTCACCCCCGCAATCGCACAGGCAATGGCATTGATGGCGGGATTGTTCTGGCCTGTCGTTGCAATTAAGGTCGAGGTTGCTCGGTCAATTAACGACTGTAAACTTCGTTGAGTACTCATAAATGCACCTCCATTGTTGCGCCATCATTGAGCGTAACGATAACGCGTCGGCCTAACTGCTTAGGTGAGAGTTTGAATACCTCAACCGTCACCGCTTTTACGTGCGTTTCTTCCACAAGCCATGCCAGGGCATCTTCATAAAATCGTTTTGCTCGCGTCATGGTTTGCTCTGTCAGCTTTTCACGCTTAAGCGTCCAATCTCGCGAGCCAACCCCATGAACATATTCATCACTCCAACAGCCGCCACGCTCATCACTCAGCATGCGAGCGCGATCGTTTTGAGTGGACTCGGCATGATTCAAGACACTTTGCAGCACCGCATGAGTTAAGCCTTCGATGTCCGTCATTGGGGCGGTTAATGCATTAAGATTAAAATGATTCATGTGATTTTATAACTCCCTTCTGAGCTGCCTTTATCAATCACCACCAACCCGTTCGTGGTAATTTCATCAACGATGGCATTCGCAATGGCTTCGGCTAAATCGGCGGCTTTGGCAAACTCACCTTCAGTGACCATGCCTTTGGCGTTCATCTCTTTGACTATCTTTGCTTTTAATGAGCCGTTATTGATTGGCATTATTCTTTACCTGCAAATACGGTGGCTGACCCATCAACATGACCACTGCCCGTAAAGGGGCAAATACTTTCACAAGTGATAACACCCGTGCCGTCATTCAATTTAATTTGAGCGCCATTAGCGATCACGTTGCCATCGGTTTTTACCGTGACGTCTTTCTTTGCGGTTATTGCTACCGAACCAAGTGAAGTGATAGATATTCCATTTTCCGTGAAATGAACCAGATTGCCTTTATCGTCCATCATGGCCACTTCCCCCTCGGATAATTCCATCTCGTACCGTTCGTCTTCCACGCACACGGCAACGCCGCGACTGAGAACGCCACCAAGAAACAACACGTAACTGCGAGCGCCGACTTTTGGCCGACTCATAAACCCGTAATTGTGTAATCGCTTAATGCGATCATTGGTTTTTCCTGTTGAGGTTTTAATTTGCAGCATCTTGGTGTCCGCCCCCGTAACGCCCCCAATCACGATCATGTTTTTAATGCGACTCATTAAACGACTAAACATTGGGCTTCTCCTTGAAGAGACGAAAGAAAGCGACCTTTGTTTCTGATGTGGATTCGGTGACCGATAAGGTCAGTGATTTCACAAGCAACATTTCATTAAAGGCTTGATGGGTATCAATCACACGAAGGGTGCGATTGATGGCGCTGCCTGTCAGCTCAATGAATAAATCAGCAATGGAAGTAGAGGCGTTTAAGCCTTTGGCAATGGCAAGATCACGTTCATATTCAGCGCGGGACAAACAGGACTCTGCACTTTGCAATTGGTCGGAGACAATGACCTTTTTTCGTTGTGTATTGGCAGCGGCATACGTCACCACCGCGTGCGCATCATCCCACTGGCCTTGCACTTCAATACGATAAAACTGCTCGGTAAAATTTCGGTCTATGTTTAACGATTCAATGTTTTTACCTACCTCAAGAACCACCCCCTGCACAGCATCATGGGCAGGGTGTTCAATGGTCAATACGCCATTGCGCTCAACCAAAATAAACCCCTGCTCTTTAATGAGCTGGGCAAAGTTATCGACGGGCGATTCAGCATTGATTTGAAACTCTGCGATGGGTTTAAGGCTCGATGGATCAACTAAGCAATTCACGCCAAGGCCAAACTGTTTCGCTATGGTTCGCAGTAATACATCCACCGTTTGCCCATACTCCGCGTCCATCGTGATGCACGAATCAATCATATTGGCACTTTTTGAGCGTCCTGAAATACTCATGGAATGGGCGCTGCTTGATGTGGCCGTTGATGCGGTATCAATCGCCCCCATAAAAATACGTTTGCCATCCAATTTAAATTCAATCGGCAAAGGACGCTCGATACTCATTGGCCGAATACGACAACTGAACTCATGCGCTAATTGCTCTATCGAGAACGTAATGTCCGCACTAAAAAATACAGTCGGTTTGTTGTCGATTAATAGCGTCAGCTTCTTCATTCGTTTCCTCTCATCGCAATGACTCCAGATAAAAAGAGTGGGTGTTGTAATGGGTTTAACGCCATCACTAAGGGCGCTGAACTCTTTTCTTTTTTGGCAAGCACTAAGGCCGGAATGAAACGCGCACGCTCAAGAAACCCTTGTGGCTCAGAGCCTTTCTTTACCTTATTTGATTGAGAAGAGACGCCTTCTTTTAAACTAATCAGCGCATCAAACAGCTCTAAGCTTTCAAGCGTGGACACCGTGGTCACTTCATACACTCGCGCATCAATCTCCCTCGTAATTCGCTGTAAGTCACTTAGGATGGTTGAGGCTTGGCCGTTTGAGCTCAAAATATCAAAGGTGTCTTCTTGCTCTAGTCGTTCAATATCTTTGCTCATCTTCACCGCCGCGACCACTAATTGAACGTTGTAGTGAGAACTTGGGCTTTGTGTATTAATCGCCTCTAACATCGAAGCTTGCGCCGCTCTGGAATTGTCCGTCGCTTCATTGTCTGAATCGGTTTCTGAGCGAACCGCGTCCGCGACACTATCAATGGTTTTACTCAACTGCTCCGCAAATTGGGCAGGGGCATTGGCAATGCTTGAGATGGACACAAGCGCGCTGTTTATCTCTTGATTTAATGCCGACAGGGTTTGACTTGGAATGCTTAATTGATTGGCAATGCCTGAAAGCTGAGTGATGGCGTGAGTAAAATCTGCTTGCAAGCTGTTGGTGTCGGCAATGTTCATGGTGTCCACATCTTCCACGAACGTTTTCGTTGAGACGGTTTCAACAGTGTTGGCTTGCTCGGTTTGAACAGAAGTCACCACGGTCGAGGTCGTTAATGCAGATTGTTTACCATCACGAATAAACTTAAGTGACAACGTGACTAACCCAAGTTTGGTACTGAGCTTTTGCCCATAGGTTTCAAACACCAAGGGCAGCTCACCGAGCCATGGATGTTCGAGCTCACCCTTTGGGGTTTTGTTTAGGTTATTCAATAAGGCATTGGCCTCAACCAAGGAGTTACTGCCCACCAGAACGACATCAATCTCAATGTTATTGGCAGAGCTGCCCATCACTTTAATGTCGGGTAATTCAGCGTAGGGAATTTCGCTGACTTGAAGGCGTTTACCTCCATTCAATGAGGTGCCGAGTATGTTCAGGACGACGCCGTTCCATCGCCCTTGTTCGTATTCTCTTTCCCACATGACACAACACTCTCTCAACCAACGTAAAACACCGTGTAAGTCCTGACTTTTTTATCACTGAGGCAGGCATTCTGCGCTCGCTCGGACTCACCCTCCCCTCCACACCAAAATTCAACACGATAAAAAAACGAAAAATAAGCGCGAAAAAGTGGAGCCATTCTATTAAACACAAGTAATTGTTTGATTTGAATTAATTGCACTTCTAGGTGATCGTTTTAGAGATCCTTTAAGATCGTTTTCTTGCGTTTTTTACATTTGGTCGAAAATATCTATTTGGTTTCCGTCTTTGCACAGCTCTGGTTGCAATTCTGAGTCAGGTTTTTGGCCTGTAGACTCCACAAAATGAGAAAAAGATGTGTGTGCAACGAACACTTTTCCACAATTTAGGTTCAAACATTGGCAATACAATTCGCGCGTTTCAGGTGACACAGAGCGAGAGGTTGCAATGCGTGTTTTGGTTAAACATTTTGGGCATGTAATTAGCATTCGGGATCACTCCTACTCATGAACTCTTCCCACTCTGGCGTTCCGCCGCCGTTCAACTCCATATTTAAGAAGAAATTCGCTATTATTTTCTGCTGCCGCGTAGGTGGATCTGCACGCGTACAGTTATTGCCATTAATCCAAGGCGCAAGCTCCCGCTTGCTTAAAAGAGCCTCAGAAGCAAAAGCCTTAAGATCAAGAACGGCCTCTGTTGGCTTCTTAATTAACTTCCACTCAATCTCATGCGTTAACACCGATAAGCCATCACCAATAAGGCCAATCACTGATTCAACAATCTCACCGTATTTATTCTCTTTTTGCTCTTTAAGCATCTTTATCGGGCGCAGTCGTTGACTCAATCTATGACCGCCCATGTAATCAAAAAAGGCAGAAAAGAACCCCATGTCCGCCGCTCTACGCGCTTTCTCAAACAGGCTATATTCTTGCTTTTCTTCAATACGACGAAGCTCTCGCCACACAGTAACCGAGGGTGTTTTTTGAAATTGGAATTGGCGAAATGAAAAGGCTCGCGAGAAAGCCGTCACGTTCTGAACCGTGCTTTGTAAATTGATTTTCTTTGCATCCAAATCGTACAGCCCTTCGAGGCCGTAGCCATCGACGTTCTTTGAAATGTATTTCGCGATATAACCCACCGCATCGCCTTTACTTCTATCGATAATCTTTACATCCACGCGCGCTTTCATTGCTTTGGTTTTAGGTGTGCCATCGTCAAAGAACAGCTCATCACTGTCACGTTGGTATTGGTAATCTTCCAACAGTCCTTTGAATTCACGGAAGTGTTCAAGTGGCATAAAAAAAACACCATGCCAGTGCGGAGTTCCATCAACGTGAGGCTCTACCACTCTCATTCCATAATAAATAAGCCCTGCTCTATCGGCTGCACTGCGAAAGCGTATCCATGAAGTCGAAAGCCATTGATGTGAATCTTGAGCAGATGCCCCATTCCATTTATCATTTTCAATGAAATACTTACCTTGTTGTTTAAGGCGATGATATTTACCCGCCGCCGTCATTGTGATCATGACTGCAATGTGATTATTTGAATCCGCATATTCTTGGCAACCCGCAATACGAGTCATCAGTTCATTACGTCTGTTTGTTGGGTTTGAAACCGAGGATTGATGCACCTCTTCCATTGGGATCACAGCACCTTCTTCTGATTCAATCGCCATTAATTGTAGCCACTCGCGTTGTCTGTCTTGGCGAATTTTGAGCCACTGGCACGCTGAATAAGACGCATAAGGTGAAACGTGCGGTGATACCATTCCCGCCGCTCTTCGAGCATTTTCAAACGCGGCAATGGTTTGTCTTTCTATCGCACGCTTCCAAACCGCATCATCTATCAAGCGAACAAGAATGGAATACGCATGATCTTCATTTTTAGCGGACGCAAACTGTGGCATCCACATCGCCGCCCCCACATACTGATTAATGGAATCAATCGTCTCCATCACATCAAACCCATGCTTGGCCGCAACCTCTAAACGTAAACAAGCACGCCCTACTAATTCATCAGCAAGGCGGGCACGTTTAAATTCAGTATCTACTTTCCAATAAGGCTCAGGTAACACCGCAAGTGCCGCATAAACCGCCGCACTGCGTCGTTCAATAAATGCCATTGCACGTTTAAAACCGTACTTTCTAAAACGAATCGCAGAGGCTTTATCTAAGTAGTTTCGAATGTCCGCAGGCAATTTGAATTTGTTCGCACATTGATTGGCAAATTCAAACACTTTCTCGCGAGGGGTTTGTTTCCCATCATGAACAAATCGCCCATTAATACATTCAATCTGAGAAGTACCAACTTGGTTTTCAAGGTAGGTAAGAAGCTCTTTATTAAGATTCACAGGGAGCTTTTGAAGTGCATTATGAGTAAACGTATTATAAGTTTTCATTGGTATTCCTCATGATGCGGTTAGGTAATTGATTCGCTTTAATGGACAAGCGAGCGAGGTAGTTTTTTCGTTTCATCGCTTTGCTTAAATTCGACGCTTCAGCATCCAATTGCGACTGCTTTAATTGGTCTTTCAACTCTTGAATCTTACTCAGAGCAGTCGCTTGTTGTTTTGACGTAATGGCTTCCATGTCAATGATATTGGGACACGGCATGTGACAAGGCTCAGTGGTCACGCTTGTGTCGCTCCCCGTAATATAAGTACTCATGATTTACTGCCTCCACGTTGAGTCCATTTATAGGTTGTTTGTACTAACGCTTTATTCCTCCATGCTTTGAATAAGTTCGATTGCTTCTGTGAGCTGCTCTTCTACTTTGTTTAAGTAATCCTCTGCTTCTGGCTTTGGACAAATACGAGCAGAAACAATATCGAGTAAGGCTTGCGCTTCACTTGAATGTGAAAAATCCATATTGATTGAATGTAACGGTGTGTTTTTCATAGGTACTTCCTTTATGTAACGTTGATGAATGTTTACTTATAGCTCTGAAAAATCTTGTGTATCACAAATCATAAAACCGCCAGTATGATCACCACGAATAAGGACGCCATTGGTGATATGTTCACAGTTCAATTCAAGACAAGCGTTAGCAATGGCAAGCTCTTTGGATTCAAACTCACCAAGCTCATGCGTTCGAACTTCTTGAGTGTCACCCTCACGAACGACACCACCGCCACTATTCAAAAACACAGCAAGAAATCGCAACATCATTGACCTCCCTTGCTTTCAAGTGCGACATACAATTCTGACCAATTATCTAATTGATGATCTGTTGGTGCAGAGCCATGGTTTTGCAGGTAACCAAGCACCATGTTTGCTAAGAATTGCTCTTTAGTCATCACAACGCTTCCATCATTGGAGAGCCATGCTCAGGTTCAAAATCACGCCACCATGTTTGCATCATTGTTTGTTGTGCCATTGAACGACACGAAGAAGAAATGAAGAAAAGGGCACGAATAGCACCAAGAGATTGCTGCTCTAAATCTGGATTTTCAGTGGTATCAAAAACCACAACCCAAAACGACCACCAAGCGGTGATAAAATCAGAAAGGCATAACCCCTGCTCTGTGCCCTGAACATTCACAAGCATTGCGCGTTGTGAATCAAGCGAACAAACCACACCTTGTGATACTGTTTCTTTAGAGAAAGCCTTTAGGAATTGCTCAATCTTACGAGTCGTAAAACCTGCACCACGTAAAGCGTATTCAAGATCAGTTTGATAAACAGAAATAACACTCATGCTGTCACCTCTTCGCTATCTTTTGCTGCAATGATTAACTCAGCAAGTTTACTTTCTAACGCAATCGCATTTTTAAGAGGATGTTCCCAAGTTAAATTAACCGTGTCATGAAGTAATGTTTCATCCTCTGCACCCCAAACAATCACACTAAATGATGAAATCATTGAATTAGTATTGAACATCGCAGTTAATGCTTTTGGTACATCCAACGTCATAGCAACAATAGAATTAATCACCGCGAATACATCGCGTGATTTAATTGCTTCAAGATTGGCAATGGCTTGTTGCTCTACGTTCTCAACATAACCAATCACTTCACCAGCTGCGCAAACACTTTCACGTGATGCTGTGCCATCAATAAAACGAGAGAATAATGCGACGGTTTTTCTTTCTGTTGCTTCCATTGATTCATATAATTTCGTGGCTTTCTCAAGATTAACTAAAGACTCTTGATAGAACTGTTCAGGTTTTTTTAACTGACTCATAACTAAATCCTTATGCGAAGCCCGGCAATGGCGCACCAGACGCAAGAAAATCAATACCCATAGATAAAAGTGAAGCCGAGTTAGGTGTTTGGCTTTCAATATCATTGATGAGTAAAACTAAGTTCCCGATGGAGGCTTGGGCTTTTTTAATAATGGATTGTTTACTTCGGTGGGTAATTCGAGTTTGTCCCGCATGAGTTAACGCCGCTTGCGCTAAGTCCCCTGCATGAACTGAATTCTCTAATGCTCGTTTAGTAAAGGTTTCTTCACTTGCATCGTTAGGAACCTGTGCAGTCACCACACCAAGCCCACGCAAAAGACTATTTACAACAGTGAAGTTATTTGAGGCTTTGGAGATCATCACCATTTCAACACACGTTAAAACATGTGATTGCTCTGGATTGAGCTTATTTCTAAGCATCGTTGGTGACATTTCCAAAGACTCGGCGATTGCTGTCATGTTCTCGCTTTCACGAAAAGCAAAACATGCTTCTTCAAATGCCTTTTGTTTGGACGCTCGAAAATCGAACATTGTTGTTTTATCGGACATATCAGATACTCAACAGGTAGCAAATGAAACGTAATAACTAAAACTTAGCTTCTAGAGCTTTCTTAGTTAAAAGCGCGAGATTAATAAGGTTAAGTTCACCCGATCCATCTTTTGGTAAAATTGGCAGCTTTCCTTCTTTAATTTTTTTTTCAATCGTGCCCTTCTTCATTCCTGAAAGTTCTGCGTATCTTTTAGCGGTGACATATGGGGCTTCTATCGCAATAACTAGTGGTTGGCTCATAACATATATCCTTACTTAATTTGAGTGCATCGGAATAAAATCCGCTTTCAAAGCACCGTTGGTAATTCGCTCAATTTCAAAAGCACGACGTTGTGGAACTTCTTCACCCCACTTAGATACAGACTGTTTTGTTATATTTAACTTTCCAGCCAAAGCGACCGCAGTACCAAAATAAGAAATAGCTTCTTTAGTTTTCATTCTTGTCCACCTTTGTTGTCTTTGGTTGACTAATAGTAACGAAGGTCAACGTTTGTTGTCAAGCAATTAGTCAACCTATAGTTACTCTGCATGTGAGATAGTAACCATAGGTTGACTAATTAATTAAGAATATTCCCTATGAAAAGCCAGCGAATATTAGAACGACGAAAACAGCTAGCTCTTACCCAGCTTGATGTAGCAAAGGCATCAGGTGTTTCCAAGCAAGCTGTTTCCAAGTGGGAGAAAGGGGATACGTTCCCGAAGGGCGAGAGTCTTTTTTTATTAGCAAAGGCTCTGAAATGTGATGCTTATTGGCTTTTAAATGGACAAGGTTCGCCCGAACCTGCAAAACAAGAACCTCAAGAAACTTCAGTTGTCTCTGTAGCATTAAAACCACAAGGCGCGTTTCCTTTAATCTCTTGGGTTCAGGCAGGCGGTTGGAATGATATTAACCTTACGAGTAGGTATGATGCAGACCACTACCCATGCCCTATCAAATGTAGCGATAACACGTTTCTTTTGAAAGTTGTTGGCAAGAGTATGAATCCAGTCTTCACTGAAGGGGATTTGATTTTCGTTGACCCTGAAGTTGATGCAACCAATGGAAAATATGTTATTGCTCGTTTAGATGATGACAATCAAGCAACATTCAAACAACTCATCATCGAAGATGGACATAAATATTTACAAGCAGTGAATCCAAACTGGCCGACTCCTATAATTCCTATAAATGGAAAGTGTACGATTGTGGGTGTAGTTATTTCCTCAATGAAATTATTTTAATTACTAAAAAGAGCCTCCAATTTGGAGGCTTTTTCCTTTCGATTTACCCCGTAATAACTATGTTTACTTCTCTTCATTTAAAACATTGAATATTGAGCCACAATCAAATACTGTTTATATATACAGTTATTTGGTGCTATATATGACAATTCGTAAATTAGATGATGGTAAAAAGAACCCTTGGCTTTGTGATGTTTATCCTAATGGACGTAATGGTAAGCGTGTACGTAAACGCTTTGCGACCAAAGGAGAAGCATTAGCTTATGAAAAATTCACTTTAAGAGAAACTGACGACAAGCCGTGGTTAGGTGAGAAATCGAATAAAAAAAGGTTGCTCGATATGCTTGATATTTGGCACGAACGACACGGCCAATCACTAGCTCATGCAAAATATACTTATAGAAAATTAAAAGTCATCGTAATGGGAGTAAATAATCCTATCTACTCTTCTTTATCTGCACAAATGTTCACTGAATATAGAGCAGCACGAATCGCTGGTGCTATTCCAGATTTAAACAATCACTACACTGCGGTTTCTTTTCGAACTTGTAACATAGAGCAAGACCTGCTGAATGCTATGATTTCTGAATTACAACGAATGGAAATATGGAAAGCAATAAACCCACTTCAAAGCGTACGTCACTTTAGACTACATGAAGCTGAAATGGAGTTCTTAACTATTGATGAAATAATAATGCTTGTAGATGAAGCTGAGCGCTATGAAACTCATAAAGACTTACATAAGATAATTAAACTGTGCTTAGCCACTGGTGGGCGATTTTTAGAGGTGTCTACGTTAACAGGCTCTCAACTATCTCAATATAAAGTGACGTTTACTCAAACAAAAGGGAAAAAAAATAGAACCGTTCCTATTGGAATTGAATTATACAATGAAATTTATAAAGAAGGATCTGGAGCTTTATTTAACATTGCATATTCAACTATCTATCGTTTTATATCCAAGCATGTACCTAGATTGAAAAATCAAGCAGCTCACGTTCTTAGACATACTTTTGCGTCTTACTATCTTATGAATGGTGGGAATATAATTGCTCTACAGCGAATTTTAGGACATAGCGATATTAAACAAACTATGCGCTATGCCCATTTATCACCAGATCACCTTGAAGACGTCGTGACAAAAAATCCACTTTATCAACTAAAAAAATGACTACATAGTGACTACAAAAAAATCCTACATATACATTCATATGTTTTTATATACAGTGGTTTCACTTTAATTTAAATCGTAACCCATTGAAACCACGCTATAGCTTAACTTCTGTGAGGATGATTTGTAATGTGATCTTCCCAGTTCTTCACATCAATCGCATACACAACTTTATTTCTAACGCTTTCGCCAGCCGCATGCATCGCTGATTTAGATCCGGTAATCAATGGGTGCCATTCTGGGATCGGATTGCCTTCTGCTAATAAACGATATGCACAAGTTACTGGGAGCCAGTTAAACTCGGCGATATTCTCACGACTCAGTTTTAAGCACTCTTCACCAGAGGTAAAACGCTTAGCGTAATCCTTGCATGAACACGTTTTGCTATTTAGCCAACTACACGCAACGTTGGTGTAGTAAACTTCATCGGTATCTTCATCCATTAATTTATGTAAACAGCACTTCCCACAGCCGTCACAAAGAGATTCCCACTCTTGCTCTGTCATCTCTTCTAGTTTTTTTTGTTGCCAAAATTGCTCAGTCATTGCTTTACACTCATTATGGGAAGAGGCGGTTTTATACCCATCTTGAGATAAAAGTGCAAGTGGTTTACAGATCACAAGATAAGAATCCAGACTAACTTTGACCTGAAAGATGAAGAGTGGTATTTTGCGCATCCTTTAATTGATGCAATGAGATGATGTATGGAATGTAGATTATATTGCGGTGCCTGCTGTATTGCCCCAAGTATTACTTCATTTATTCCTGGGATGCCAAATGGGAAACCTGCTGGTGTGCGTTGTGTTCAATTGAACGATGAGAATCTGTGTAAGCTATTTGGTCAGGCTGAACGCCCAAAGGTGTGTCACCAATTTAAAGCTTGCCCTGACGTGTGTGGTTCAACCTCAGAACAAGCATTGCAAACGATCACTGAATTAGAATCAATGACGCTTTAATTACGATAATACGCGAATAACGTTTTGTACTTGCTCTGAGACTTCAGTACCGTGGGCTGTTAAATAACCACCATCATTTTGTGTTACCAATCCTTTCGTGAAAAGACGCTTCATTGCTTCGATTGCTTCGGGTGCTGCGTCTGAATGAACTTTTAAACCCGCTTGAGTGCTTTCTAGTGGGAATTGCTTGAGAAGGTTCATTTCTTCAATAATATCTTTATTAAATGGCATATATAATCTCTCTTATTTATTAACTGATTTCAGCATAGACTGTCTTTCAAAGATTAAAACAGAGCTAGATCACACCTATAAAAAATCCCCATAGGATTACTCTCTATGAGGATATTTTTTAATCAACTTTCTTGTATCTAAAGCACTTAAGCTTGAATACCGATGATTAACCATGGTGCATTAGGCTGCGTAAGATCGCGCTCTAAATGCCAAACATCAGTGATGTCTTCTTCAAGACCTTCCACTGAATCACGGTAACGTCCTGAGAACTGTAGGCTTAATTGTGCACTGCTTGCATTGTGCTCAGCACGAACAACTTCTGCATCAACAAACATAACGTCAGTATGTTGCTCACCTTCAAGGTTTGCACGTTCTTGAACCAAATCATTGTAAAGACTGATTGATACGTACTCTTGAATAGTTTCAAGTTGGTTATGGTTCCATGCACCTTGTAAAATACGGTAGTGCTCACGAGAACCATTGATGAAACCTTGCAAATCAAAACCCGGTGGGTAGTTATGCGGCACTTCATCAGAACCAATCGAACCAAAACCACCTGTTGCTTGTGTTTGTGGTTGAGCTTGATCGCCTTGGAAATACTGTTGGTTATCACGGAAACTCGGCTTTTCATCATGAGACGCTTGTGGGCCTGCGTAGGCGGCCCCTTGCCTCTGATTTATGCTTCCGGCTTTGGACGCCATAAACATACGGAAAAGTTTGAATAAAACAAATGCAACACCAGCCATAATAATGATATCCATAAATTGGATACCTTCAAAGCCGCCGCCGCCAAACATTGATGCTAGAAGGCCACCGACAAGAAGGCCGCCAAGTAATCCGCCCATAAGGCCTTTCTTACTTGATGCTCCTTTAGCGGTATCTTGCTTACCAATTGTGTTGGTATTTTGTTGTTTTTGTTTTGGTGCAGGGGCTGTTTTAAAGCTCTTACCAAATGATTTACCACCACCAAATTTCTTTGCCTCTGCATGAGGAGCAGCAAAAACAAAAACAAACATAAGGGCAGCAACAGATAAAAGACGTTTCATTATCTCTTCCTTTACTCTATTAAAATAATTTGATCCGATAATAGCCTGCATCGCTGCACATTGGGAGCTTTAATATGGATGAGTATGTTTCAGAGTGTTAAAACGATATTAGTTTGATTCTCAACATTGTGCTTTCCGCCCTAATTGATAAAACTCTTACTTGAAGAATCACCAATTACATTTAGAATTAAGAACATTGTTCAACATTACTCATTAAAGGTTATTATGGCTCGCAGAAATGACCATTCTCATCAAGAAATACGTGAAATGGCATTAAATAATGTGAAGTTGTATCTTGAAGAACACTCACATCACGAACTCAGTTTAAGAAAATTAGCCAAAAGCATTGGTTATGTCCCTAGCACGCTCGTCAATATTTTTGGTAGCTACAATTTATTACTGCTTCGCTCCATTGCCCAAACACTTGATGAACTGATGCAACGAATCGCATTAGGTATAGAAAATAGCACAACATCAGAAGAAGCATTAAAAGCCATTGCTTACTGCTATTACGACTTTGCAAAACAACACCCTAATCGCTGGCAGCTAATCTTTGAGCATAATATGAATGGTGAATTATTACCGGAATGGCAAGAAGACCGCATCAATCAAATCATGACAATGCTAGAAAGTATTATTCGAACCATTAACCCCTCAAAGAGTGATGGTGATATAGTCGTAACCAGTCGTGTTATTTGGGCAAGCGTTCACGGAATTACACAATTAAGTGTTGATGATTTATTTTTCTCCGGCTTACCATTTGATGGGCACCAATTAATCGATAACTTATTTGATAATTACATTAATCAATGGAAGATCAGCTAGTTTAATTTTTGAGTTACTAAAAGGATTTTTATGGCGAAGCAAGCGCAACTACTTACTCAGCGTCGATTTTTTCCATATTTCATGACTCAAGCTTTAGGTGCATTTAACGACAATATTTATAAAAATACCCTTTTATTATTTGTAGCTTTTGCCAGTGCCGATTCTTTGCCTATCTCATCCAATTTATTTATAAATTTAGCCGCTGGTTTATTTATTCTTCCTTTTTTTCTATTCTCCGCACCTGCCGGAATTTTAGCCGACAAATATGAAAAATCAGCGTTTATCCGTAAAGTAAAATTGGCCGAAATTGGTATTATGTTATTGGGAGCTGTTGCCTTTATTCTGCAAAACTACACTCTACTGTTAATCTTATTGTTTTTAATGGGCACACAATCCGCCTTTTTTGGGCCAGTAAAATACGCACTACTCCCTCAACAATTAAAAAAAGAAGAATTAGTCTCTGGGAATGCATTAGTAGAAACAGGCACCTTTCTCGCTATTTTGTTTGGGACCATTGGTGCGGGGTTTATTGCATCACAAGAATATGCTCACTATATCGCCGCCGCCGCTGTCGTACTCTTGGCTATCTTAGGCTATTTAACGAGCCGTTCGATTCCTTACGCCAAAGCCATGAACCCAACGCTTAACTTCCAATGGCGTCCAGTTAAGCAAACAAAACACACAATTCAAATAGCCAAACGTAACCCTGTGGTATTTTTAGCAATTATGGGAATAAGTTGGTTCTGGTTTTTAGGCGCAAGCTACCTTACTCAATTCCCAAATTACACCCATTTACATTTGAATGGCAATGCAACAACGGTAACCGTGTTATTAGCTCTTTTTTCTATTGGTATTGCGATAGGATCATTAGCTTGCGATGTGATTTCAAAGCATAAAATTGAATTGGGGATAATTCCATTAGGCAGTTTAGGTATCTCTGTATTTGGCTCAATCCTTTATGTCATGACCCCAACCGCACCCGTTGATGCTATAGGTTTTATTCAATTATTATCTAACTTGGATTTATTGCCTGTTTTCATCAGTTTGTTTTTACTCGGCGTGTCTGGTGGGATATTTATTGTTCCGCTTTATGTCATGATTCAAACCTACCCACAACCAAAGTATCGTTCTCAAATTATTGCTGCAAATAACATTTATAATGCCCTGTTCATGGTAGGCAGTGCCCTTCTCGGAATTATAATGCTTTCTGTCGTAAATTTATCAATACCGCAGTTTTTTGGATTATTATCAGCAATGAATTTATGCGTAACCGTGTATCTTTTTTACCGATTTTCAGGGCGTGTATCTCGATTTATTAAAGCACGATATCTTTAATAAAATGCACACCCTGATAATTTATTTATGCGGGTAATAAATCGTTTACCCACTCTCTTACTTTTTGTCGAGATATTTTAATGCCCGTATTGAGTAACGACTCAGGCATTAATTCATAACGAATAGGCAATTCATACGAGGTAAGTTTGTCAGATAAGAAATAAGTAAGCTCTTCTTCCTTAATCTCTGATGTAGTAACGACAGCGGCAACAGGTCGATAACCAAATTGTTCATTCACGCTTTCAACGACAATCACTTGCTCAATCATTGGATGCAATAATAACGCTTGTTCAATTTTTTCAGGGTGTATATTCTCCCCTCCAGAAATAAACATGTTATCAGCACGTCCTTTAATATGCAGCTCACCCGTAGAAACATCACCTAAATCTTTTGTTTTAAACCAGCCATCGTCTTCAGCAATATCGATGATGCCAGATGAACGATAATAGCCAAGTGCTAACGTTTCGCCTCGAACTAAAACCTCACCATGATCAATTTTAATCTCTCGATAAGGGAGGACATTTCCAACGCCAGTATGACCATCCGCTCGCTTAGCGGTAACAGTAGAACCCATCTCTGTCATACCATAGCCTAACCAGCATTCAATACCTTGCAATTCAGCCGCGTCCGTTAGTTCAGGAGGGATAACGGCTCCCCCTAACAATACGCGCTTTAAGGCTAAACGGGATACTTGGTCGTCCGCCAAGATTTGAGCTAGCTGTGTTGGCACTAATGACGCATGAGTGACACTAGATAAATCATGAAGAAGTCCGTTCGATGTCGGCATGACTAATGTTGCACCGGAGAGTAGCCAACGCCACACAATCGCAAGACCAGATACATGAAATAGTGGTAACGATAATAACCACGAATCGCATACATCAAAATCCATCCAACTAAGTAAGCCTGCCGCAGAATGTAAATGATTATTCGCACTGTGTGCAACGGCTTTTGGTAAGCCAGTCGACCCAGAAGTAAAGGTCAATGTGGCTAACCGACCCAACTGCCAAGTGGCTGCTATGACGCCATATTCAGCATTAATCAATTGTAAATGATGCCACGTTCCCGAGATTGTTTTTTGGTCTTTACCAAACCAAATATAACTCGCAGAAATACTCGTAACTAACTGATGAAGTTCGCACTCTGGTTTTTTGGGATTAATACTTGCAAAACGTGCTCCGATACGGACACAAGCAAGTTGCAACCAGACTAATTCAATGCAGTTCTTAGAAATACCGACAACGACTTCGTCACGTTTAACACCTTGCTGGAGTAATCCGTTCGCGTAGCGATTTATTTGAGTCGATACTTCAGCCCATGTCCAGATCGTATCACCATCTCGTAATGCGATTTCAAGCTCACGTGTTTCACTCCACTTAACCCACGGCCAAGTTGTAAATTCAGGCGTAATTAACTTACCCATATCACCTCGAGATCGGACAGCGCTTGCATCGGTAACTCACAATGAGGCCACGGTGTGTCTAACTGCATTTTAAATAAATCGATGGTATCTAAACCAGGGATCGTATTCGGTGTTTTCCAAGCAGCAAGTCGTGCAAGTTGTGTTAGCGCTAAACTTGATTCAATACTTGAACTGATCACGGCTTGCATTCCTAATTGGTGTGCCTGCTCAACAAGTTCAATACATTTACCGACAGAGCCAACTAGCGTCGGTTTAATTACGATTGCCGCCACGCCATCTTGAGCTTTCACTTCAAAACCTTCATCACGTACGGTTTCATCCCACGCAATGGCAATTCCCGTCGCTTTAGAAAATTCAAGACTTTCTTCTGGGCTATGACAAGGCTCTTCTAAAAACTCAATGCGAGAACGGTATTGCGGGCTAACATAATTCGCAAATTGCTCTGCTTTTTTAGGAGTCCAACCGCGATTAGCATCAAGACGCAAAGAGAGATCGGGGATCAACTCTAAAAACATATTCGCAACCATTCCATCACGAATCGCTTCATACATTCCAACTTTAATTTTCGCGACTTTCTTACCGCTCATCTCATTTAGCTTCACCACTAAATCGTCTGGATCACCAGAACACAAAGGAGCTGCTTGATAATTACCAACTTCAGGTAGATTATTTTCAAGCTCAAGTAATGCCATGCTAAAACCAAAAGCAACAGAGGGACAATTGGCATCCACATCCAGAACTTCATCATTTAACCACGCTTGAGTTAATGAGATTAGATCTTCACGTGCTTGTTCTAAATTTTCTTGGCTAAATTCAGGTAAAGGCGCAATTTCACCTTTTGCTGTGTGTTTTCCATCACTTAATTCAATGATCAACCCATCTCTTTGTTGAAGACGTTGCTCACGAAGAATCACTCCACTGTCCATAGGGAGTTGATATTGATATATCTTGGCTGTTTTCATTTGTTACTCCAACCAATAAAAAGAAAAAAGAGACTCAGAGAGCCTCTCAAACTTATCAAAATAAGTGATAGTGTCGCTTATGGATTACGAGGGAATTTATCGAAATCAGGGCGGCGCTTTTCATTAAATGCGTTACGACCTTCTTGACCTTCTTCAGTCATGTAGAACATCATTGTTGCATTACCAGCAAGTTCTTGAAGACCGGCTTGACCATCACAATCTGCATTTAATGCTGCTTTTAGACAACGTAATGCCATTGGACTATGTTGTAGCGTCTCACGACACCAGCGAACCGTTTCTTTCTCTAAATCAGCAACAGGGACGACGGTGTTTACTAAACCCATGTCTAGTGCTTCTTGAGCATCATAGAAACGACATAAGAACCAAATCTCTCGGGCTTTTTTCTGGCCTACGATACGAGCCATGTAAGATGCACCCCAACCGCCATCAAAAGAACCGACTTTAGGGCCTGTTTGACCAAATTGAGCGTTCTCTGCTGCGATAGTTAAATCACACATCATATGAAGAACATGACCACCACCAACAGCGTAGCCTGCAACCGCAGCAATCACTGGTTTTGGACACGTACGAATTTGACGTTGGAAATCCAATACGTTTAAGTGGTGTGTGCCACTGTCATCACGGTAACCACCGTAATCGCCACGGATCTTCTGATCACCACCAGAACAGAAAGCCTCTTCGCCTAACCCCGTTAGAATAATAACGCCAACTTTCTCGTCATAACGAGCATCTGCTAGCGCATCCATCATCTCTTTAACCGTACCAGGACGGAATGCGTTACGTACTTGCGGACGTGCAATCGTAATTTTTGCAATGCCATCTGCAGATTTATGATATTGAATGTCTTCATATTGCGCAGTGCAATCTGTCCAATTTACTGGAGCGTAAAGTTCTTCTTCTGAAATGCCAACAGTTCTTGCCATGGGGTTATGTCCATTGTTGTAAGAATGTATTAAGTACATGTGTAAAGCGTTCGGGCTGTTCCACATGAGCGTTATGACCAGCCTGAGCAATGATTTGATACGTTAATTGACTTTGCTCAGCCAAGTGTTGAAATTTTTGATCTGCTTCACCGCAAATATAAAGCGTAGGGATGGTGCAACGATGCAGCTCGTTAAGCAAATATGGTTGCTTAGCCAGTGAGGTTGATCTCAACATCATTCCAATCGAGAGTCCAAGATTATCACTTCTCTTTACCACTAAAACTTGTCTTTGCTCAGGGTTTAGTGAAGAAAATACCTTTTGTTGGTACCAATTGTCTAAAACATCAGCAATCGGTTGTTGTTCAAATCGTTCTGCCCACATCGTGTCATTTTGCCAACGAATGTGCTTTTCTTCTTTTGAGATTAAACCAAAGTTCCCTCCTTCAACGCACAAACCTCGGAGGGTTATGTCATTAGGAAGCTGAAAAAAAGCACTCAGATACATCGCCAAACGTCCTCCTAAAGAGTAACCGACAAGCACAAACTCTTGATACGGAGAACTGTGGCACTGCTCAATAATAAGCTGGCATGCTTGTTCAAATCCGGTTGACTCTTCCAATTCCACCGACTGACTTTTACCGTGTCCAGGAAGATCAATTAATAATACAGGGTGTGATTGAGCAATGACGGAAGCTATCTGATCCCACTCTTTTGTTGAGCCCAATAGTCCATGTAAAAACACCACGCAAGGTTGTGTAGTGCTTTCTATGGGTTCAATCAATTTAGAATAAAGTGGCATGTTGAATGGTTTGGAATAATCGTGTTAATTCTTCGCCTGCTTGACCTGACGGTGTATTAATTTCAACTAAGTGAACACCGCTTTTTAAACCGCCATTGATCATGGATATTGCACAGCTTAAAGTTTCGGGCTTATGGTAGGTCAACCCAAACATGGCAGCCGCGTGGCTAAATTCTAAATGATGAGGCATACGATAGAAATCGTCTTTTTTCTTTTCATTAACAGGCAGTAAATCAAAAATACCACCACCATCATTATTTAAAACGACAACAACAATCGGTTGTGTCGCTTGTTTTAATAATGCTAATGAATTCAAATCATAAAGTAATGACGTATCACCCACTAAGCACAATAAAGGGTTCTGATTCGAAAGATGAACCCCCATTGCTGTTGCCATTAACCCATCAATACCAGAAGCACCACGGTTGGTATAAACGGGTTGCTGATTAATCTCACCAACCATATCTAATAAACGAACAATTAAACTGTTACCAATAAACCAGTCACAGTGATTTACCTTTTGGCCAACCGTCAGTGCGAAACTTAATTCAGATAATGTCTCAGTATGACAAACCATTGAGCACGTAAGCGCCAAGATATTTTGAGAGGCCACTTTTAATGACTCACTCCATTGCGTTAATGGGGCATGATCAAAGTAACAATCTCTTCCTTGTAAACGTTCTGTGTGTGCCGTACACCAATCAATAATAGAGGCATGATAACGAGTATGCTGACGGAACGTTGAATCAAGTAACTCGGGATGTGTATCCACTATCCAATACTGTTGATCGTACATAGATAACCACGCACTAAGACGCTTTGATACCAAACGCGCACCAAATTGAAGCACGCACTCTACATCACCCAATAACGCTAAACAGTCTTGGTTTTGCATCCATAAATCATAATGAGCCCATTCAGAACAATAACCAGATTGAGGATCAGACAAAACAGGCCAACCTAACTCTCGCCCTAGATCTGCAGCCGCTTGCGCCTCAACTAACGTCACTTTGCCGATGATCACGACCCCTTTCTTTTGAGCGACTTGCATCCACTGAGGAGATACAGCGACATCATAGTTTGGCGTTAATTGTTCGACATAAGGAAGCGTTGTTGTTTTCCACGCTTGAATCGGCGCTAAATACGCGAGTAAAAGGGTTTCGTCTTTTTTGCCATAAAAAGGTTCTGGAAAAGGACAGTTCACATGAATCGCCCCGCCTTGCTCTTTCTGAGTAAAGCAAGCTTGATCCAAACGACTTAATACCCATTGAGCAGGTACATTCAAACTAGGAGAAGGTAAAGAAAGAGAATGGCACACATGAGAAGAGAAAATATTATGTTGATTAATGGCTTGATTGGCTCCGCAATCGATCAATTCAACAGGGCGGTCTGCCGTTAAGAGAATAAGTTTTTCTTTGGTTAATCCAGATTCAACCACTGAAGGCAATAAATTGGCTACGGCGGTACCCGAAGTCACAATAACAGCAACAGGTTGCAGCGAAGCTTTCGCAATACCTAAGGCTAAAAACCCTAATCCACGCTCATCAAAATGCGTATGAATCGATAAGTTCTCATGCTCTGAGGCAGCAAGAGTTAATGGTGTTGAGCGAGATCCCGGAGCAATACAAACATGCTTTACTCCATTTCGAACCAATTCTTCAATAATTAATTCAGCCCAAACTTGGTTTAGCATAACTTGTTGCTCTGGTTGCATCATGCGACTTGCGACTCCGTAATTTCTGGATTCATTGTAATATCAGATTCTAATAAGGTGCATAACGTTGATGTCTTTCTATCCAATTCATCCCATTCACTGCTTGGCTCTGAACCAGGAACGATACCTGCACCAGCAAAAAGATGAAGTTTATTGCCCATAACCAATGCGCTTCGGATCGCGACACAAAACTCACTGCGTTGTTGGCTTAAAAAACCAACGGCACCACTGTACCAACCACGAGCAAAAGGTTCGTTATCAATAATAAAGTCCAATGCAGACATGCGAGGTAGCCCCGCAATAGCCGCTGTTGGCTGTAAATTATCAAGCAATTGAGAATCACTGCATTCTTGATTAATTTCAGCTGAAATTGGACGTTTTAAATGTTGAACTTTACGTAATTTAACCAGCTCAGATTTTTCAGCTACCTTCATTGAAAGACTGAATTTAGATAAGCGATTAACAATATCATCCACTACAAGACGGTTTTCATATTGGTTTTTCTTATCAGAGATTAACCATGATGCAAGTTGATCATCTTCTTCTTCATCATGACCACGACCAATGGTTCCCGCTAACGCTTCTGTTTTTAACGCATACCCATTACGAACATATAAACGCTCAGGGGTTGAACCGATAAAACAATGTTCGCTATCCAACGCCATCATAAAATGAAAACTGTGGCTATTGGCTTTACGACTCGCTTTTAAAAATTGTGCAGACGACAACGGTTGGTCAAGCGTTAGTGTTGTTTTTCGTGCTAATACCACCTTTTCAAATTTCTTATTTGAGATGGCAGTCAACGCTTTATTGACCATGTTTGACCAATCTTCTTTTTCAGGCGTATTGATACGTTGTTGAACACGACAATGCAATTCAGATAATGACGTAAATTGCTCACTTAATTTATCTAACGTTGACAATAAACGAGAATTATCATCTGACAAATTGACCATGAAATGCCACGATGATTTTAAACGCGTAATTTCAACTTTAGGCAAAAAGAAAAATGAAGACATACAACGACGGTTTCGCTCAGTGCGTCCATCAAACGATCGCCCACCCCACACTCGTTGTTGAGGCGCTAATATTTGTTGCGCCGCCTTTGGATCAGTAAAAGTCTTCACTTGGCCTAACACCGCAACTTCTTCTTCACCATCACGAGATTGCCAATAAAACTTAGGGTAAATCGGTTGCGCTTCAAGCCAATCAATAAGTTGATCACCAACCGCCCAATCTAAGTCAATACAAATGGTATGAGATGATGTTGCTTGTGCTATTTGATGACGAATCGATTCAATGGCATCTTGAAAAGTGGACAAATTAACCTCTCCTGATCGTTTTCAGCCATCATGGCACCGTTATACACAAGCCGAATTGCTTGCTATTTCCTTGTTAGATGTAGTGATTCTAGCAAAAGTGCAGCAAATAAAAAATAATTCACATCAATAGTATGTCTAAAAAATAAAACTGGTATCAAAATGTGTCTCTTTGTGAAGGCTAAATCAATCTAAATTATCCTCACCCTCCAGACGTAAATACTGCAAGAGCCATTTTTACACGATTTTTTTCTAAAAATTGTTTCTCAGTCTATAAGAAATAGTGTAATTTGGGCTTATATCGTTTTTTATATCAACAAGGTTAAACCATGCAAAATATTGCAATGTCATCAAAACTTAGCAGTGTATGCTACGACATTCGCGGTCCTGTTCTTAAACATGCTAAAAGAATGGAAGAAGAAGGGCAGAAAATTCTTAAACTAAACATTGGGAATCCCGCCCAGTTTGGTTTTGACGCCCCTGAAGAAATCCTTGTTGATGTAATTAAAAACCTACCAACCTCACAAGGTTACGGTGACTCAAAAGGCATTTATTCAGCGCGTAAAGCGGTTGTACAACACTATCAACGTCGTGGTTTATTAGATCTTGACGTAGAAGATGTGTACATAGGTAACGGGGCTTCTGAATTAATCGTAATGGCAATGCAAGCGTTGCTTAACAATGGCGACGAAATGCTGGTTCCTGCACCTGACTATCCTTTATGGACTGCGGCAGTATCGTTATCTGGTGGTAATCCTGTTCATTACTTATGTGATGAAGGGGCTGATTGGTATCCAGATCTTGACGACATCAAAAAGAAAATCACACCGAACACCAAAGGGATTGTATTAATTAACCCAAACAATCCAACAGGTGCGGTATACAGCCGTGACTTCTTATTGCAAATAGTCGAAATTGCTCGTCAAAACAATTTGATCATTTTTGCTGATGAAATTTATGACAAAGTTCTTTATGACGGCGCAATTCACACGACATTGGCGACACTAGCACCCGATTTACTTACCGTAACATTTAACGGTTTATCTAAAGCTTATCGTGTTTGTGGTTTCCGTGGTGGCTGGATGTTCTTGAATGGCCCTAAAGATCATGCTCAAGGGTATATTGCAGGTCTTGATATGTTGGCTTCAATGCGCTTATGTGCCAACGTACCAATGCAGCATGCTATTCAAACCGCATTGGGTGGTTATCAAAGTATTAATGAACTTCTGCTTCCGGGTGGCCGTTTATTGGAGCAACGTGATAAAGCGTATGAATTAATCACACAAATTCCAGGCGTGAGTTGTGTTAAGCCAAAGGGCGCAATGTACTTGTTCCCTAAACTTGATCCGAAGATGTACAAAATTAAAGATGACCAGAAATTCGTACTGGATTTCTTGATCAAAGAAAAAGTATTACTCGTTCAAGGTACCGGTTTTAACTGGCCAACACCTGATCACTTCCGTATCGTTACACTGCCTCGCGTAGATGACTTAGAAGTTGCGATCGGACGCTTAGAGCGTTTCTTACATACTTATAAGCAATAATAAATACGTACTAAACAAACGAAGGTCTGCATAATTGCAGACCTTTTTTTATTCAAAAAATAACTCAACGCTCTCGCACAAAATGATTCTGAACGATGGCATTAAGAAAAATCTCATTCTTCACGAATTTGAAATTTAAGGGAGCGTTTAAATCACCAAACAGTGGCGATCCACCACCTAAAAGTACCGGAATAGTGGTAATGATCATTTCATCAATCAGATCTTCTTTTAAGAAGCTTTGAATCGTCACACCACCATCAATGTATAAATGTTCAAATCCTTGCTCATTGATACCTTTAAGAACCTCTTTTAATGGGCCTTTAACTAAAAAAATTTTATCTTCGTAACCAACAGGGACGGAGGTCATTGTATTGCTTAATACAAAAACAGGTTTGGAATACGGCCAATCGACACCAAAACTTAATACCATATCAAGCGTATTTCGTCCCATCACCATTGCATCAATACGGTCAAAATGTTCTACATACCCCATCGAATTTTGATCTGGATTTGGTATTGTATGTAACCAATCAATACCGCCATTCTTATCTGCAATATATCCATCTAAACTTGTTGCTATAAATACGCTGTTTGACATTGTAGGCTCCGAATTTTATTCGTTTATGATCTTCACTTGGCTTTATATATTTCTTTCTATATAATTATTCTACACTGTAGAAATTAAAGATTAGTTTAACGAGAGGATTCGATGTCTGTCAAGGAGAAAAAGCGCGGAAGACCTAGTGGTTCAAATAAGCATCTTAGCCAAGATTCAATTATGAATATGGCAAAGAGTTTGATGAAAGAAGATGGGAAAGTCCCCAGTATTCGTAAGTTGGCTTTACATTTGAATGTCGACGCGATGGCAATCTATTATTATTTCAGCAATAAAAATGCCTTACTTGAAACCATCACAACATCATTAATTGAAGATATATATCAACCTGACAGTAAAGAGGATTGGGAGAATGAGCTAAATCTATTATGTGCCAGTTACTTAGCATTACTTCAGACCTACCCAGGCCTACTTGAAACCCTGCTTTCTATGTCGTCTCACAGCCCTGCGGCGGTATTTACCGAGCGCTTCAATGCCGTCATCCGAAAATTAAACTTAAGCGATGAAGCAAAGAAAAATGCGCTCGATCTACTCGCTGATTACTTACACGGATTTGCACTTGCATTAAACTGCAACCAAGCAGAACTAATCAATATTACAGAATATATAAAAGGGCCACTGCATTTCTATTGTGTCGCCCTTAAGCACTCAAACTAAGCAATTACCCCTTTAGGCGTCATATTAAAATGACGCTTAAACTCACGGCTAAATTGAGATGTACTGGTATAACCTACAAGGTGAGCAGCATCATTTACTCTTCGACCTTCCAATTGAATAAGCTCTTTCGCTTTATTCAAACGGACTTTCTTTAAATACTGCAATGGTGACTCTAGTGTCACTTTTCGGAATGCCGAATGAAACGCAGAAACACTCATGTTCGCTTCTTCAGCCAAATTCTGAACCGTAAGCCCATCAGCGTAAGATTGGTGCACTTTATTTAAGGCTTTTGCTACACGAGCATATTGACTGTCATGATGAGCAAGGTTAAATAATACGTGTCCTTCTGGACCAGTAAGCACTCGATAAACAATCTCAGTAAGTAATGACTCTCCGAGCATTTGAGTATCTAAATCACTGTGTAAAGCGAGCATTAAACGCTTACAACTCTCAAGCATATCATCAGCCATTTTAACCGATATTAATCCAAAGCCGTCTTGCTCAGAATGCGCTGAAACCTGAAACTTGGCATTTTCTAATTCACTCACTAATCGATGCAATAAGGCCGAATCAACATCAATACTTAATCCCAATAATGGTTCACCTTTTTCTGGAAAGGCTTCACACTCTAATGGCATTGGGACACCAACAACCAAATAATCATCAGGACCATAATGAACAGGTTGATTACCGATATGTATGTGCTTATGCCCTCGCCCCATAACAATAATCCCTGATTGGTAAACAAATGGTTGCCGTTGATTCCCTTTGCTACTGCGATAAAACCACACTCCGGGTACTGCCGTTTCCCTGATCCCTTCAAGATCATTAAAACCATAGCTGTCGGCATAACTTTGCATTAAATCACCAAGAGATTTCATCATTTTTCCTTTATTAGACTATGATCACATCTATTTACTTCTGTTTTAAAAAATACAGCCAATTGTAGAAATAGGCAATAAAAATACAGTAATTCACCTTTCTAAAGTTACAGTTCAAGACTAATATGCACTTATTGAAATAATAAGCTTTGTAAAAAACAGGGCATTCTTCTTTTGGAACCAATGAGGTACAGCAATGAAATTTTCTTATGTTAATCCTACCCAAATTCATTTTGGCCAAGGTCAAATCGCTGCCATCGCAACATCTATCCCACAAGATAAAAAAGTATTAGTCATTTATGGCGGCGGCTCTATCAAGAACAATGGCGTTTACGACCAAGTTGTTGCCGCTTTAGCTGACCACTCTTGGATTGAGTTTTCAGGCGTTGAGCCTAACCCAACGGTTGAGACATTAGATAACGCCGTTGCTATCGCAAAAGCAGAAAAGATTGATTACATTCTGGCGGTTGGTGGTGGTTCAGTTATCGACGGTTCTAAATACGTTGCCGCTGCAGCAAAATACGATGGCAATGGTTGGGATATTCTGATCGGTAAGCACACCGTAACAGAAGCAATTCCACTGGGTGCTATTCTAACGCTACCAGCGACAGGTTCTGAATCTAACTCTGGTTCAGTTATTACACAAAAATCAACTCAAACAAAACTGCCTTTCATGGCAGCAGCAGTACAGCCTAAATTTGCGGTACTTGATCCTGATTCAATGAAGACGCTACCTGAACGTCAATTAATCAATGGATTAGTCGATGCATGGGTTCATACTTGTGAGCAATACCTAACAATGCCAATCGGTGCAATGGTTCAAGACGGTTATGCTGAAACCTTACTTCGTAACCTACTGACTCTTGGCGCTCAATACGATAACCGTGATAATAACGAGTGGCGTTCAAACCTAATGTGGACAGCTAACCAAGCATTAAACGGCTTAATTGGTTCTGGTGTTCCACATGACTGGGCAACACACATGATCGGTCATGAACTAACGGCTCTGTATCACGTTGATCACGCTCGTTCTCTTTCTATCATTCAACCGTCTTTACTTCGTAACCAAATTGAAGCGAAACGAGCAAAATTAGAGCAAATGGGTAAAAACGTATTTGGCCTAGAAGCGTCTGATGATTTAGCAGAACGTACAATTATTGCAATTGAAACCTTCTACCATAGCCTAAACTCACCAACTGAGTTAACAGAGCACGGTGATGATAAAGCATCAGCAATTGATACCATCATCAAACAACTTGAAACTCATGGCATGGTTGCTTTAGGTGAGAACCAAGCAATTACTCTTGATGTATCTCGTGCAATTCTTGAAGATGCGGTGAAGTAGTTTTTACAACTGACTTAGCATCAACATAAAAAAGCCTGTTCAACTTAACAATACGGTTAGTTGAATCGGCTTTTCTCATTGTTAACGTCAGCAAATGTATTTATGTTATTTAATTACGGTCTGTTTCTTACGTTCCCACTGCGTAATAAAGGCTACCGATGCAATAATAATCGCAGCACCTAGCCATAAACGTCCCGGAGGAGCCCATCCAAAAACCATCCAACCGGCCAAGACATTTAATGGTAATTTGGCATGGTCAAAAGGCTGTACAAAAGACGCATCTGCCGCTGAATATGCTTTTACAATAGCCCATTGTGCCAACGCCGTCATGACACCAGCACCAAATAACAACATCCACATCGTCATATCACTAGGTACTTGCCATTCAGGTAACGCTAATAAAATATTAAACGGCGTGATCAATATCAGCAAATACACCACCATGGTTGATGGTGAATCTTTTGATGACATTTTCTTTACCATTAATGAATAGCACGCCCAAAAAAACGCAGCTCCAACGGGTAATAATGTTGCCCATGTAAAATCATCAGCCCACGGTTCAAGAATGATCATTGCACCAACAAAGCCTGCTAATGTTGCACACCAACGAGCGACACCTACTTTCTCTTTTAAAATAAGCCCTGAACCTATCGTCGCAAATAATGGGGATGTCATTAACAGTGCAATACCCTGCCAAATAGGCACTGGGTAGGCTAATGCCCATAGCCACAATTGAATACCAACAACAGCGAGAGAGACACGTATAACATGCATACCAAAGTATTCAGTTCTTAGTGAATTTCGGATCCCTAATGTGCGTAAATAAGGCAAAATAACCACTAAAGCAATCGCATATTGCACCAAAGCAACCATGGTTGAAGGCAATCCAAAATTAATGCTTAAATATTGGGCAATACTGTTAACGATAGCAAAGGCAAGGCCCGCAGTTAACATCCAAGATGCCCCTTGGACTGGTTGATGTTGAGACATAAATAAACGATTCGTGATAAAAAAGGGAATCAGATCATACGACCTATCCCCTCCTTTGCCAACCTATAATAACGCAGGCTATTTTATGAATTTGATGCTCAGTAATTTCAGCATCCATTTTTTATGCTTTAATAGCAATCTTGAACGAGGGAGCCATTTAGGTGTTTGTAAGGTTGTCTTCGCATGAGAAAAGGTTTTAAAGCCTTCAATACCGTGATAACTCCCTAAACCAGAATCACCAATACCACCAAAAGGCGCATCATCTGCCGCCACATGCATCATAGTATCATTCACGGCGACCCCACCACTATGAGTCTGTTTTATTATATTCTGAATCATCTCTTTATCGTTCGACATGATATATAACGCTAGCGGACGAGGGTGCGCTTGAATATAAGTGATCGCTTCATCTACGTTATCGTAACCAATGATAGGTAAAATAGGACCGAAAATCTCTTCTTGCATCACCAACATCTCATCACTGACGTTCGTCATCAGTTGCGGTAAAAATAATCGTCCTTGGTCATTACTTGATTCACCAATAGAAATAATTGTTGCCCCTTTATTTTGAGCGTCTTGGCTGTAATGAGTTAACCGATCATACTGAGTCTGATTAATAATATGACTGTATTCTCTTTTTCCTTTTTTCTCAGGAAATGCCTGTAGAAAACGCTGCGAATAACGCTGAATAAACACATCTACTTTGTCTTTCGGAATAAAGACATAATCAGGCGCAACACATATCTGCCCTGCATTAATCGATTTACCGAGCATAATGGCATCTACAGCAGTGCTTATTTCAGCATCATCAGCAATGATTACAGGAGATTTTCCTCCAAGCTCAAGAGTCACAGGGGTTAAGTTCTTAGCCGCCGAACTCGCAACTAACTTTCCTATTTGAGTTGAGCCTGTAAATAATAAATGGTTAAAGGGTAATTGAGAAAATTCAGCGGCTATATTTCCGTCCCCTTCGATGACGCAAATATGTTCAGTCAATGATGAAAATACACGACGCAATACCTGATTCGTTTCTGGTGTATATTCACTTAGCTTTACCATCACTCGATTACCCGCCGCTAATGCCGTCACAATAGGCGCTATACTTAAAAATATAGGAAAGTTCCACGGCACAATAATACCAACAACCCCAAGCGGCTGATAAGTAATCGATAGCGTTGATGGTGACAGCAATAATCCCGCTTTGCGTTTTTCAGGTTTAAGCCATTTTGGTACACGTTTTACGGTGTAATTGATGTGTTGAATGGTTGGCATAACATCACAAATCGTCGAATCAAATTTGCTACGAAACCCATAATCTGCGGTTAACGCGTCAATGACCGCAACTTGCTCTGCCAGTAATGCGGCTTTCAATGTCGATAAATGGCCCAACCTCTCTTCTTTTATTGGATAAGGATTACGTTGGTAAGCGTCTTGAAATTGCGTAAACTCTGATTTTAACTTAACTACATCATCCATTTTTCTTATTCCATTCAACAGATAGAACATGATTATAGCAAGGTATCTAAACGACTAAATAACAATAATGTTCAATTATGTGATGCTTCTATTTCTCAAATAACTGATTGATCTTTTTATGCCAAGTCTGTAATGATCACAGGGTAATAATTAATTCGAGAACAATAATAATGAATAAAACGATAGATATTACCCTTTCTCCCCATTGGGAAGACCGCATCAGTAACGAACAAAAGTTACGTCGTAATGATCAACGCAGCGTTTTTCAACGAGATCGCGCTCGTATTCTCCACTCGGCTGCCTTTCGTCGCCTGCAAGCAAAAACTCAAGTCCATGGCCCCGGCAGCGCAAATGACTTTTATCGCACTCGCCTTACTCATTCTTTAGAAGTCTCTCAAATTGGGACCGGTATTGTGGCTCAATTGAAATTGAGGCAACCAGAGTTTCGTCATTTATTAACCTCAACCAGTTTGATGGAGAGTATTTGTCTCGCTCATGATATTGGTCATCCGCCTTTTGGCCACGGTGGGGAAATCGCGCTAAATTACATGATGCGTAATCATGGCGGCTTTGAAGGCAACGGACAAACTCTGCGTATTTTGAGTAAATTAGAACCTTATACCGAACATTTCGGAATGAACCTAGCAAGAAGAACATTAATGGGTGTATTAAAATACCCTGCTTTTCTTGACCAAGTTCATTCTAAATACAGACCGGATGATGTGACTAACTTACGTCACTTAAAATCCATTGAATGGCATCCGCCTAAAGGAATTTATCGTGATGATGAGAGCATTCTACATTGGATAACCGCCCCATTATCTGAAGCCGATAAAGCGTTATTCTCTACTTTTCGCTTTCAAAAAGAAAATGACAAAGTACATAAAAAAACCCGTTTCAAATCCATTGATTGCTCAATCATGGAACTAGCCGATGACATAGCTTATGGCATTCATGATCTTGAAGACGCGATAGTCATGGGTATAGTGACTCGTAACCAATGGCAAGAATCAGTCGCAAGCAAACTTGCTGAATGTGGGGATGAGTGGTTTGAAGCGCATATAAATAACATTGGAGATAAGCTGTTTTCAGGCCTGCAATATCAGCGTAAAGACGGTATCGGCGGCATGGTTAATGCGTTATTAACGTCCATTACCATCCAAAAAAGCACCTTTGAAGAAGAGCAATCATTCGAATCAGAATTACTAAAATGGAATGCTTATCTAAGCCCATCAATGAGCTACGCTCTAGACATTCTTAAGAAATTTGTCGGTCAATACGTAATTCATAATTCTGAAATGCAACGTATTGAATATAAAGGCCAACAAATTGTAATGGAAATTTTTGACGCACTGAATTCAGATCCAGAGCGTCTATTACCCGAAAATGATAAAAGAGAATGGCGTGAAGCAAAAGAAAGTGGCACAAACCACCACCGGATCATTGCCGACTATATCGCTGGTATGACTGACGGTTATGCGCAGCGTTTATATAATCAACTCTTTGTGCCAATTTAACGATCTGTTGATACCACCAAAAGAACTACTCTGAACGGTAGTTCTTTTGGTAAACGCCTTCAGGCATTTGACTAATATGAAATTCGATCATGTTATCGAACGCAATCAAAATTGAATCGAACTTATCTCCATCTTCCACAATCGAACCGTCTAAATCCAATTGACTCAAAACATGGTATCCCGCTTCCGCGGTTGATAACGCATTATCTTTAGGTGCCTTACGCACTCGATAATTACCTGATAACTCGGTATCCAAATGAACTTTTGGAAGTCCATGTAAATTGGTCGATAATTGCCACATTTTATACGCTTTTTTCCACGTACCATCCAATAAGATAATCCGTTGTTTCTGATCTGAATCTATCTTTTGTCCGTTAATTGCCTTACTTTCATTATCGAGAAAGAGCACCTGATGAAGATAGTCATCTTGTGCTAACAATTGATTTAACTCGTTATGCTCGGTAAAGTTTTCACCAATAAACGTACGACAATTTGCCAGACTTAACGACAATATTTTCGCGGTACCTAATGGGCGCTTAGCTTCTGTTGGATGCTGTAGTATGATTAATTCAACATCCGTTGTGATTGGTGTTATCCACTCACAAATACAGGCTTTTTTTGTTTTTAAGCATTGCAGGCAAAATCGAATCACAGAGGACCTTTTGTTTGATTAAATTACTATTACCTATTTTAGCTGTGCTTGCTCTAGCTCAACTAAACGTAATTTCTGGTTATCTTGTATGGGATAAGAGTTTAATCATCAATGGTGAGCTTTGGCGGCTTGTTACAGGTAACTTTACACACACTAACCTCCCCCATTTATTGATGAACAGTGCCGCACTGTGTATTTTTAGCGTCATCTTTAAAGATTATCTAAATACAAAGAAACTGTGGGGATTATTGCTTGCCCTCAGTGTTATGGTTGGTTCACTTTTACTTCTCTCACCAATTGAACGCTACGTAGGTTTATCTGGCGTATTACATGGGCTCTTTGTTTGGGCTGCCATCGAAGACATTAAGCACAAACGTTATACTGGTTGGCTTCTCTTACTGGGCGTTCTCGCTAAAATAGGTTGGGAGCAACTATTTGGAGCAAGCGCATCCACGATTTCCCTAATTAACGCCAGTGTCGCAACAGACGCTCATTTATTTGGAGCACTCAGTGGTGGAATGCTCCAATTGTGTGTCTTTTTAGTGGCTAATAAAGCTTCTGACGACCCAAAATAGAATGAGACAACGTAGTACCGTCAACTAACTCTAACTCACCTCCCATTGGCACACCGTGAGCAATACGACTTGCAGACACGTGATGCTCTTGGCATATCTCCGCAATATAGTGCGCCGTAGCTTCACCTTCCACCGTTGGGTTTGTGGCAAGAATGACTTCTTTTATGTCCCCACGCCCTAAGCGGTGGTCAAGTAAATCCAGTCCAATATCACTTGGGCCAATACCGTCTAATGGGGATAAATGCCCCATCAATACAAAATAGCGACCTGAGAATTGTCCCGTGGCTTCCACTGCAACGATATCGGCAGGGCTTTCAACAATACACAGCTCACCGTTCATTTGACGCTTAGGATTAAGACAAATTGCACACGTGTCTTCTTCGGTAAACGTTCGACACTCTGAACAATGCCCAATTTCAGACATGGCACGAGAAAGTGCATCGGCTAATTGCATACCACCTTGTCGATTACGCTGTAGAAGATGAAATGCCATTCGTTGGGCTGATTTTGGTCCAACACCGGGAAGGCATCGTAACGATTCCATTAATTGTTCTAATAAACCACTGGTTCGCATAATTTCTTATATTCCTAAATAGAAAAAGGCAGCTATGAGCCGCCTAATTACCCTAAGATAAATAATGCGTTATTCATCTTAGTTTTTATCAATTAAGATAAATTAGAATGGCATTTTAAATCCTGGTGGCATTTGCATTCCACCAGTTACACCCGCCATTCTTTCTTTTTGTGTTTCTTCAATACGACGAGATGCATCATTGAACGCTGCTGCGATCAAATCTTCTAGCATTTCTTTTTCGTCTTCTTCCATTAAGCTTGGATCAATTTCAACACGACGAACACTGTGAGAACCAGTGATTGTTACTTTAACAAGGCCAGCACCAGATTCACCAGTGATTTCCATGTTTCCAATTTCTTCTTGCATTTTCTGCATGCGATCTTGCATTTGCTGGGCTTGCTTCATTAAGTTGCCCATGCCGCCTTTTCCACCGAACATATTCATTCTCTCTTAGTGTTTATATCTTTAATACTACAAAAATGGGGATGATATGTAGAATTTCAACCCATTCTTACCTTATCTTTCTTTAAATTGGTCTCACGCTTTCTTGATCTATTTCTGCACCGTAACGCTGCATAAAGAAATTAACATGAGGATCTTGTTGCAAGCTCTGGTATGCCGTCTGTAATTTAGTTTGATACATTTGCTCACGTAACTCTAACGGACTTGTACCTTCTGCACTAATCTCAATATTTAATTTAATCTCTTTGTTTAGAGCAGAGCTCAACGCTTGGCTAACCAATTCATGCGCCTTGTCATTAATTAAATGTGATTGTGCAGAACGTAAATGCAATGAAACCTGATCGTCATGTTCTTCAAAAGAAGAATTCAATACAAGTTGTTGTACCAATTTAGGCAACGCTAATGACATCGCTAATGCAGACCACGTATCTTGCTTTATTGTTTCATCAACAAGTTCTTGAACCATCTCAGGTGTTTTTTCATGTTCAAGTGCCTGCTTTAATTTCGTAGGAGTAATATCACTCACTACTTTTTTCACTTCAGGCTGACTGGCTTTCCAACGGTATGGTTCTTCTGGCTTTTTCTCTTGAGAAACAGACGTTCCAAGTTGCGACACCTGAGTACGAGGAGCGAGATGTTGCTTTTCAGCAATACGTTCTAACACTGAGCTCGTTTTTTTCTTATCGGATGCCGCACTACCCTTTTTTGGGCTAGTACCGGTGGTTGTATTTGATAAATTATTTTTTGCACTACGTAATTGATTACGCACACCTAATAACCCACTTCTTGGGGCTGCTATAGGCTCTTCTGGTATATTTTGCACTGGTGCGGAATCAGATTGTGATGATTCCCCCAATGGTGGTGCATCATATACTGGCGGTTGAGCCTCTGTAGAATCTAACGGTGCTGAACTAGATTGTTGCGAATTAGAAACCGGAGAATACACCGTTTGAGATACTGCTTGCGGTTGCATTGGCTTAGGAGCAACAGGCACTTCAGCATTTGGAGCTGATGCAATAACTTGCTGAACTCTAGAGGCTGGCGCAGGTTGTTGAGGTGCAACATTTACGGCAGCAGGTTCCATACTAGGCACGGCAATCGGTAATGCCTCTATTGCTTGAGCATGCACAGGACGAAATGCGACCATACGCAATAACATCATCTCTACGCCCGTTTTTTCGGTTGGGGCTAAAGGTAAATCATTACGGCTTTGTAATGCAATTTGGTAGAACAATTGAACTTCTTGTGGTGATAACTGACCACTCAATAATTCAATTCTCTCAGCATCCGGTTGAATTTTATCTAACGTTGCAGGTAACGCTTGGTACATCGCCAATTTATGCAGTTGTGCCGCAATTTCTTTTGCTAACCCATCCCACTCGACACCAATATCTGCTAAATCATTGATACAGCTCATCAGCGTTTGCATGTTTTTTGTGCTGATCGCTTCTAGAATACGAATCGCTTGATCGGTATCTAACGTACCCAACATCATAGACACAATATCAGCAGTTACATTACCATTACCTAACGCAATAGCTTGATCGGTCAAACTTAATGCATCACGCATACTGCCATCTGCAGCATGAGCTATCAGCCCTAACGCTCTTCCATCTTTAGACACTTCTTCTTTGTCTAAAACGAGATCTAATTGCGCATGAATTTGATCAACACTGATGTGTTTCAGATGAAACTGTAAGCAACGAGATAAAATCGTCACAGGCAGCTTTTGTGGATCGGTCGTGGCTAATATGAATTTGACGTATTCTGGCGGCTCTTCCAATGTTTTTAATAATGCATTGAAACTGTGTCGCGATAGCATGTGAACTTCATCGATCAAGTAAACCTTAAAACGACCACGCGCAGGTTTATATTGAACGTTATCTAATAGATCACGAGTATCTTCTACTTTGGTTCTAGAAGCGGCATCAATCTCAAGTAAATCGACAAATCGTCCTTCATCAATTTCTTTACAGGTAGAACACACGCCACAAGGTGTTGATGTAATCCCCTCTTCACAGTTTAGTCCTTTAGCGAACAAACGAGCAATAGTAGTTTTACCCACACCGCGAGTGCCACTAAATAAGTAAGCGTGATGAAGTCGATTATGGTCAAGCGCGTTTTCCAACGCCGTAAGCACATGGGATTGACCAACAACATCTTTAAAATGATGTGGTCGCCATTTACGTGCCAGAACTTGATAGCTCATAGAATACAGCCCAAAATAAAATAGATCTAAATCGTAGCACAGCAAAAAAATGAGATCTTCATTGATAGAGAGATCTCATTACATTTATTGTGTATATGAAGAATTAGTGACCAGGAAACTCACAAATACTGTACACGTTTAGACCTAAGCCTTCTAAACGCGTTTCACCACCAATTTCTGGAAGGTTGATAACAAATGCAGCGTGCTGAACATCACCACCAAGTTGGCGAATAAGTTTCACTGTTGCTTCGATGGTTCCGCCAGTTGCAAGTAAATCATCAACAACAAGAACCTTGTCACCTTCAACAATTGCGTCTGTGTGAATTTCTAACGTATCTGTTCCGTATTCAAGATCATACGTTTGTGCAATCGTTGGACGTGGCAATTTACCCGGTTTACGAACTGGGACAAAACCAACACCTAATTCTAGTGCCAAAGGAGCACCAAATAAGAAACCACGAGCTTCAGTTCCAACGATCTTGGTAAAACCACCTTGCTTGTACTTTTCAACCAATAACTGAATCGTTGCTTGGTAAGCTTTTGGATCTTCCATCAAGCTTGTAACATCACGGAACATGATGCCTGCTTTTGGATAATCAGGAACAGATTTAATGCTATTTTTGATAAGTTCTAATGTTTCTGTAGACATGGTTTAAAGACCTAATTGTACCGATAGCCGGTATCTTAAAAAATTAACCGACTAATGGTATTCACTTTCTTCACTATGAGCAAGTTAGGACGACGGTATTTTTGAAAACCAAATTAAGAGTGCTATTCCGATCACAGCAATAATCCCTTTAACCCAGATTATTGGAGCTATACAGATAGAAAGAACAAAGCTGCCAACGATCATAATAACGGCTTTCTTCTTAATCTTTTTGCTAATCGTTTTTTTACTTTGCCATTCAACAATTGGGGGGCCTAAATAGCGATGTGAAATTAACCACAAATGGATTTTTGGAGAAGCCCGCATAAAACAAGCACTAGCCAGAAGAACAAAAGGCGTTGTCGGCAATAAAGGCAAAACAATACCGATAATGCCTAACAATAAAAAGAATCCACCAAAGAAAAACCACAAGATTTTATGAGAAAATTTAAGCAAAGTATCTCTACAATTTAAATACAACTAACTGCCATTATCGCTCTATTTAAAAAAACGAATCAACCTTTAAAACGAATTCAATTCCATTTTAAAACTACTGCAACCCACGCAATTTAAAGACAGGCTATTATTGGCTTTAGCAATTGGGAAGCGCTGCACTTTATTATTGGATCTTTCAGACGTTAAGAGTTCACCGATCTGGAGTACATGACGTGAATGTGTGCTTTCCCATACGGCCCCTAAACCCGCTGACAAAATAAACAACGCCTGCTCTGCAAAATCAACATAACCAAAAAGAGCAGAGATAGATTCGCTCTCTTCCATCGTTCCCATCCCTTTCTCTATTGATTCGACCATTTTAGAAATAACGTCCAGAGAAATATGTTGATCTCGGATAAAATCATTAAAAAATGCTCGTATAAGTAAACAAGAAACGACGCTATTCTCGCCACCAGATTGAGAATCAACAAGATAGAAAAACAAACGGCCATCCAATAACCATTCATAATCAAAAATAAGTGGCATACCATCTGTTGATTGCAATAAGCGATACGCTAATTTCCACTCGCCGTGCTGAGCATCACTCTCAGGTAATAGTTCAAATAACAATTCTCGGCCAATGTTCGGTTCATTTTGCAAATGCTCTAAGTGCCAATGCAATTCTTCAGTGCAACTTTTATCAAGATCAGACGTTCGGAACCATTGACTTGAAAAGTCCTGCATTCTTAAACTGCTTTCTTCACTCAATTTTAAAGCCGACACTAATGATTTAACTAACAGGGATACATTGCTGATTGGTTTAACCAAGAAATCTTTTGCTCCCAGTCTTAAAACCTTAGCTACATCTTGCATGTCTCCCGTACCCGAAATGACAATGATTGGCAGCATTGGGTACTCCAACACTACCTCTTCTACAAATTCAAGGCCATTCAAGATCGGCATAGATAAATCACACAACAAAACATCAGGCAAAGAATGCTGTAGCATTTGTAATCCTTCAAGACCGTTATTCGCCTCTTTAACATTACATGAGTAAGATTCTAAAACTGCTTTGACCATAGAGCGGAATATGGGATCATCGTCTACAATTAACACGTCTTTGTTCACCAATAAGTCTTCGACTGGTGTATTGTCTTCTTTTGTTTTTTCTTTTATTTGCTCTATCGACATACGACTACCCTCTGCACGTTTTATTAGCGAATAATGTTAAGACGCCTTTTTATTGTTCATCTTATGAATTTAGTTCGATATCTCAATGAGCACAAATAAATTAACCAATATTACTCGCAAAATTATCATTACCTGACTTTTACTGATAGATTTCCACTTTAGTTGACTTATAACAACACCTACTTTAGTGTTTTAGTTACAATTCTACATTCGCTAAACCAGAGAGAATCTCAATATCATGAAGTTAGATGATTTAAATTTGTTTCGACAAGTAGTGGATAATGGCAGCTATACTGCAGCATCAAGAAAGACTCTAATCCCTGTTGCAACAATTACTCGTCGCATTCAAGCCTTAGAAGATTCCTTAGATATTCGCCTTCTCAACCGCCATGCAAGAAAACTGTCTCTCACCGAATCTGGTCAAAAATTTTATGACGAATGTTCTCCAATTCTGTCTAACTTAGTTAATATCAGTGAATATTTGAGTGAAGAATGTCGTGGTGCCGCTGGGAAACTTAATATTGCGGCTCCCTCTAATTTAACAAAACGCATGATACAGCCTATTTTAAATCAATTTATGCTGATTTATCCTAATATTAATATCAACCTAACCATGAGCAACCAACCTGAGCAGCTAGACCCAACGGATTGGGACATTATTTTCAGAGTTGGAAAACAACGTGACTCATCTCTTATTGCTCGCCAAATTGGTTCATTAGAAGATATTTTAGTCGCTAGCCCTATTTACTTAGAGCAACGTTCTGAACCGACTCATGCTCAAGAATTACATGACCACAGCTTATTGAAAGGCCATCCATTAATGCGCTGGCGCTTAACTAACATTGAGGGTGAATCAGTAACGATTACTGATGCGGGTCGTTTTGAAGCCAGTGAGCTTAATGTTATTCGCATGGCTTGTTCTGATGGCTTAGGCATTACGTTAATGCCTGATATTATGATCAGTAAGTACCTTGAAGACGGTTCATTAGTTCGCGTATTAAAAGATTGGTCAGCCAACCCTAGAGACATTTACATGATCTATAACTACAAAGATCATCAGCCTGAAAAAGTACGATTATTTATTGATTTTGTTAGTAATCATATTCCAAAATAACAAAAAAGCCTGTGAATACATCACAGGCTTTTTTAACTTTATAGGCGTAACATAATTAAAATACGTTCATTTCTAAACGAATTTAAACGCCTTCATTGTAAATATCTAAACTTGCCACATCTTGAGCTTCGCTTTCTTGCTTAGCATCATCCCCACGTAAACTTTCGAGGTACTCTAGGTAGTTTTGATCTACATCACCGGTAACATAGTGTGCATTAAATACCGATGTTTCAAATTGTTCAACTTCTCGGTTACCACAGCCAACCGCATCAACTAAATCAGATAAATCTTGGAAAATTAATGCATCTGCACCAATTTTCTGGCAAATTTCATCGACTTCACGACCATGAGCAATCAACTCGTTTGCACTCGGCATATCAATACCGTATACGTTAGGGAAACGAATCTCAGGTGCTGCTGACACCATGTAAACATTTTTAGCACCCGAATCACGAGCCATTTGGATAATTTGTTCTGATGTTGTGCCACGAACAATTGAATCGTCAACTAGCAGTACATTTTTATCTTTAAATTCAGAACGGATTGCATTCAATTTTCGACGTACTGATTTTTTACGTTCTTGCTGCCCTGGCATAATAAACGTACGACCAACATAACGGTTTTTCACAAACCCCTGGCGGTATGGTTTATTAATAATTTGAGCGATTTCTAGTGCAATATCACACGATGTTTCAGGGATCGGAATAACCACATCAATGTCGAGATCATCCCACTCACGTTTAATTTTATCACCTAAGCGTTTGCCCATTTCAAGACGTGCACTATAGACCGAAATTTTATCAATAAAAGAATCTGGACGAGCAAAATACACAAACTCGAAAATGCATGGATTTAACTTTGGATCGTGCGCACATTGTTGTGTATACAATCCGCCTTCAAATGGCGCATAAATGGCTTCGCCAGGAGCGACATCACGAACAAAATCAAAACCAACCGCATCCAAAGCAACAGATTCAGACGCAACCATGTACTCGGTACGACCTTCAACGTCACGCTTCCCTAAACACAAAGGACGAATGCCATTTGGATCACGGAATGCAACCATACCATGCCCGATGATCATTGCAGTTACCGCATACGCACCACGAATTTGCTCATGCACGTTAGCGACGGTTTTAAAAATGTCATCAGCTGTAAGAGGGTAATGAGTGGTTGAATCAAGATGATGAGCAAAAATATTTAATAATACTTCTGAATCTGACGTTGTATTAACATGACGACGTTCTTGTTCAAATAAGGTCTCACGGATTTCATTCGCATTGGTTAGATTACCATTGTGCGCCAATGTGATCCCAAATGGTGAGTTAACATAGAAAGGTTGAGCTTCAGAAGCACTAGAACTGCCTGCAGTAGGATAACGAACATGGCCGATACCAACGTTACCTTTTAGGCGTTGCATGTGTTTTGCTTCAAATACATCTTTAACCAAACCGTTCGCCTTTCTTAGACGGAAACGATTGCTTTCTACGGTAATAATACCAGCAGCGTCTTGGCCACGATGTTGTAACACAGTCAAAGCGTCATAGATTGACTGGTTTACAGGTGTTGCGCCTACGATTCCAACAATACCGCACATGTCCTAGAGTCCTTTATTTGATAAAAAACTGGCGCTATTTAGCGCCAGGAAGAAAACTTGATGTATCTTTTAAGTAATCAAAGAACCATTCAATTACTACCGAGAATTGCGGTATCAATTGAGATTGCTTCCACCACTCCGAATCTGACAATGAGGTAAAGGCATCAATAAAAAACAGAACAGCCGCTATAATTAGCACCCCTCTTAATCCACCGAAAACGACACCTAACACTCGATCTGTTCCAGACAGCCCTGTTTTCTGTACCAACTGGGCAACCACATAGTTAACCACAGCACCGACAATCAAGGTGGCCACAAATAAGGCAGCTATTGCACTGCCGTTTCTGACCATTTCATCATGGATATTTGTAAAATATGCCGCCAGTTTTGGATAAAAGTTGCTCGCAACAAAGAAAGCACCAAACCAAATAACCAATGACAAGGCTTCTTTTACAAAACCTCTAATCAAACTGATAAAAGCAGATAGGCTAATCACGCCTAAAATGACAAAATCGATCCAAATCATAATATATATTTTCTCTCTTGCTGCGCATTTTAACAGAAAAATCCGCTACGCAAACGTTTTCTTATGGGTTTAGTGGTGCAAATTTAAGCAATTGACCATTTAGTCCCGTAATTTCTTTTAGTTTAGGTAGCTGTTTCTCTAGATCGGGTTTTGACACATCAGGGCCTACTGCCACTCTAACTAAATCGCCTTCTTTAGGGTTTTTAGGAAAAGTATGCGCTTGGAAACCTTGTTTTCTTAACTTCAAAGCCAAGTTTTTTGCGTTATCCGCATTTCTGAAAACACCGAGTTGGATAATCCATGCACTTTTAGCATAATCAATTTTAGGTGTTTTTTCTGCCTCAATCGACGCGGGTTTTGTAACAATGGTTAGGACTTCTTTCTCAGGTTCTGTCGGCGAACTACCAACAGTCACTTCAACAGGTTCTCCTGGAAGTTCTGCATCAAAATCAATCGGTTCTTGTATTGCGAATTGCTCTACATCTTTAGACAATTCAGGTTTAATCGGAATACTCGCAAACTCTTCTTGATACGATTTTTTCTTACCATCAAATAAGTCGGGTAATACAATAACTCCAATAGCAACCAAAATAATGGTGCCAACTAAACGTCGTTGAAATGGACTAGACACTCATGTACCTCACGATCCTTGTTTCCAGTAATTCCATACTTCACCAACCGTATGGAAAGAACCAAAAACTAAAATTAATTCATCATCACCAGCGTGTTGAAGTGCAACTTTAAATGCCTCAACTGGTGAACTGTATTCTGTTGTTTCTTGCTCTATAAATGCAACAAGTTCACTTGCTTTCGCGGCACGGGGCCCAGAAAGAGAAGCAGGATACCAAACATCAACAACGCCCGTGAACTCATTCACTGTCGATTCAATGTCTTTATCATGTAGCATACCAACTACTGCATGAATTTTCTTATTTGGGTAACGCAGTCTTACTTGTTGTACTAGATAATGAGCAGAATGTGGATTATGTGCGACATCTAAAAGAATAAGTGGCTCAATGATCTCTTCACCACGGGTTAGTATTTGCATACGACCCGGTAAATGTGCGGCTTTCAACCCTTCGACAATATTAACATCCGTTAATTCTAAATCAGCACAGCCAAGCGCCATAATTGCCGTTGCCGCATTAGCAAGCGGTAATTTAGGTAGAGGAAGACCCGTTAAGTCAAATGCCCCACTCTGCCAAGACCATGTTTTATTGTCTTCATTTACCTTATAAGTAAATTGATACCCTACTTGATGCAAATCTGCATTAATATCATCCGCATGGGCAGCAACGCTCGATGGTGGATTAGGTTGACCACATATTGCGGGTTTGTCTGAACGGAATATCCCCGCTTTTTCAAACCCAATCACATTAATATCATCACCAAGCCAATCAACATGATCAACCGCTAAACTTGTGATAATAGACACATCATGATCAACAACATTAGTTGCATCTAAACGGCCACCAAGACCGACTTCAAGCAATAGCACATCCACTTGATGCGCTTTAAAAGCCCATAACGCAGCTAAGGTACCAAATTCAAAAAGGCTTAATGGTGTGTCTTTACGCCACGCTTCAATGGCAGCAAAAGATTGAGAGATAAGCGAATCAGATAGATCGTTACCATTGATACGAATACGTTCATTGTAACGAATAAGATGAGGGGAGCTATAAACACCAACACGGTAACCTGCATTGAGTAAAATAGATTCCATTAACGCACAGGTAGATCCTTTACCATTGGTTCCCGCAACAGTAATCACTGTAGGGGCAGGTTTTGTCAATTTTGCTCTCTGTGCGACACGCTGAACACGGTCAAGGCCTAAATCAATCGCACTAGTATGAATACTTTCTAAATAACGAAGCCACACCGATAAATCAGATGTGGCTGTCGGAGAATCAAATGTTGTCATTGTTCAACTACTTCACTGACGGAACGTAGTTACAGTATATTGACTTAAGGTACTTATTTAAAGAAAGAAATAACACCCTAAGACAATTTACATTTGATTTAATTTTTTACAGAACCATCAACAGGAACAACTAATGGTGATGCTTGATTTGTCATTTTAGCCATCAAACCACCAATACGTTGACGCATTTCACGACGGTCAACAATCATATCGATAGCACCGTGCTCTAATAAAAATTCACTGCGTTGGAAACCTTCAGGTAAATCTTCACGTACTGTTTGCTCAATAACACGACGACCAGCAAAGCCAATTAATGCTTTAGGTTCACCGATATTAATATCACCCAGCATTGCTAAACTTGCAGAAACACCGCCCATTGTAGGGTCAGTTAATACAGAGAAGAATGGTAGGCCTTTACGAGATAAACGAGCCAGTGCTGCACTTGTTTTTGCCATTTGCATTAGAGACATAAGCGCCTCTTGCATACGAGCACCACCACTTGCAGAGAAACACACTAATGGACAGTTGTTTTCAATCGCTGCATCAACTGCTTTAACAAAGCGAGCGCCAACAACTGAACCCATAGAACCGCCCATGAAGGAGAATTCAAATGCACAAGCAACGATAGGCAATTCTAACAATGTGCCTTGCATTACGATAAGCGCATCGGTTTCATTACTTGATTTTTGTGCTGCTGAAATACGATCTTTATAGCGTTTTGAATCTTTAAATTTTAAAAGATCTTTTGGTTCAAATTCTTGACCAAGCTCAACACGACCTTCCGCATCTAAAAATGTTTCTAGGCGCTTACGAGCTTTCATACGCATGTGATGATCACATTTTGGGCATACTTCTAGATTACGCTCTAGCTCTGCTGAATAAAGCACTTGTTCACATGACGTACACTTCGTCCAAACCCCTTCAGGGATAGATGCTTTACGTGAACTAACAATATTGCTTGTATTAAAAATCTTTTCAAGCCAACTCATGGACGACCTTTTCTATTAGTGATCTCTCGCACCATCGCAAGAGAAATAAATTCAATTAACGATGATTAAACCATAAATAATGACCAGTGTAGATAAAAAACTGGTTGTACCTATTTTCAATATTGAATCCACATCTACTTTTTACACTATTTTAAGGTTTAATCTTTATCATTAATTGAATCAATTATCTGGTAAAAATAAAGGCCCTAACGGAACTCTAGGCAAATCCCACTCTTTAGGGTAATCAACATCAATAAGATATAATCCTTCAGCTTTTGCTGTTGCTCCTGCTAGCTTGCGGTCTTTCGCTTCTAGTAACCACTGCACCCACTCAGGTTTTTTCTTGCCTCTGCCCACTTCGATTAGGCTACCTGTAATGTTTCGGACCATATGATGAACAAAGGCATTCGCTTTAATATCAATAACAATAAAATCGCCATGACGCGTTACTTTTAAGTGTATTAAATTACGCCAAGGGGTACGTGACTGACAGCGAACCGCTCTAAAAGACGTAAAATCATTCTCTCCCAGTAGATATTGGCCAGCTTCATGCATTAAATCAGCATCAAGTGTTTCATGATAATGACTAACACCATGACTAAAAATGGCTGGGCGTTGACGATTATTAAAAATAATATAACGATAACGTCGCGCGGTAGCAGTAAAACGAGCATGAAAATCTTCGTTTACTTCTTTAACCCAACGAACCGCAATATTTTTTGGTAGGTTAGCATTCACTCCTACCATCCACACTGGCAATTTACGCACGCTATTTGTATCAAAATGTACTACTTGACCTGTTCCATGTACGCCAGCATCCGTTCGGCCTGCACACATAACCTCAATCGGTTCATTAGCAACGACCATTAAGGCTTTTTCCAATTCTTCTTGGACACTTGTTACGTCTTTTTGGGACTGCCAACCGTGGTAACTGGCACCATCGTACTCAATACATAAAGCTATTCGCATGATTTCAATTCTTTTTATTCAGTTATACGCCATTATAAAAAAAGGCGGAGCTCACTGCCACCGCCTTTTTAAGATTGTTGATGTAAAAGTTAATCGAGTTGCTTCATCAACTTCTCAGCTTCCACTTTAAGCAGAGGATCATCACAACGTAATACCTCTTCTAATAATTCAAGTGCGCCTTTATCATCGGACATTTCAATGTAAGCTTTCGCTAAGTCTAGCTTACTATGAGCATCGCTATTTATATCGACATCATGAGCTTCTACATTTCCTAGAACATCAGGGAATTCATCCAAACCAACATCAAGGTTTAACTCTTCATCATCAATGTCTGTTCTTTCACCGCTTTCAGCTTCAGCGATCAAAGCATCAATGCTTAGGAATTGATCCGCCCTATTCGGCGTATTTTCTAAATTTGGTTGCTCTGACCAATCTTCATCTTCTAATGCGTCGTCAACATTCGATGTGTCATCAAGAGAGAAACCACTCCAGTCGCTTCCTCCATCTTCTAACATACTATCAATATCTAAACCGGCACTATCAACATGCGTTAATGCTTCTTTTTCTTCATCAGATACTTGCGATGAAAAATTAAAAGGTGCCGCCGTCTCATCCGTTAAAGGAGTCACTTGAAGATCATCTTCTTCTTCAAGTGCAGCTAAAGCATCTTCAATTGATAAACCATCAAATTGATGATCTTCTTTCTCTATATCATCAACTAAAGGAAGTATATCTTCTTCATTATTCGCTTCAGATAACTCAGTATCATGCTCACGTGAATCATCAGTAAAGTCAGTTGCGTTTGATGCAACAAAATCATCCAATGAAAAATCACTTTCGTCTTCGTTCTCATCTTCAGAAATCATGTCAGATAATGGTATCTCTGATTCTTCATCAGTAACAAGCTCTTCGATTTCTGGCGTTTCAATGCCAGCTTCCTCATCACTTATCTCTACATCAGTATCAAAATCAGCCAATAAATCATCCAGTTCCGATAACGTCTCATCTTCTTCAGTAGCCGTCTCTGTTTCTTCTAATTGAGAAGATACTTCTTGCTCTTGTGGACGTTCTTCGTTATCTAAAAGAAGTTCATCATCAACATTAATCTCATCAAATAATGATTCTTGTTCTTCTTGTTCAGAAAGAAGATCACTAATAGTACTTTCGTTTAGGTCTTCGCTATCTGTTGGAATTTCTGACTCTAGAAGTAACTCTTCGTCATCAATATCAAACGCGTCAAGTTCGTCATTCTCTTGCGAAGCTGATCCTGTTTCTTCTGCCAGTTCAACGTCATTATGCTCTTCTGTATCCGTATTCAACGTTTCAATAACGTCATCTTCAAGCTCGTTATCTGTTGGCATTTCAGATTCTAGAGATAACTCTTCTTCATCAATATCAAACGCGTCAAGTTCGTCATTCTCTTGCGAAGCTGATTCTGTCTCTTCTGCCAGTTCAACGTCATTATGCTCTTCTGTATCCGTATTCAACGTTTCAATAACGTCATCTTCAAGCTCGTTATCTGTTGGCATTTCAGATTCTAGAGGTAACTCTTCGTCATCAATATCAAACGCGTCAAGTTCGTCATTCTCTTGCGAAGCTGATCCGATCTCTTCTGCCAGTTCAACGTCATTACGCTCTTCTGTATCCGTATTCAACGTTTCAATAACGTCATCTTCAAGCTCGTTATCTGTTGGCATTTCAGATTCTAGCGGTAATTCTTCATCGATATCAAACGCTTCAGTCTCAAGAGCGGTTTCTGGTTCAAATAAAGAAATATCATCCTCTTCATCATCACTTTCAACTAACCAATCTTCATCTCTCGGTGTTTCTTCAGAAAGCGTCTCTGATACTGTTACACCTTCTTCAGCATCATCGCCACTCTTTCCCAGAGCTTCTTCCTCATCAGAATCATCACCGATTAGTTCATCTAATAAAGCGGTACTGTTTTCATCTAATTCAAACGTAGAATCATCCTCGTCGTCAGCTAATAGTTCATCTAAAAGCGCCGTACTGTCTTCATCTATTTCAATATCATCAAGATCGGTACTATCGTGATCTGACTCTTCAAGTAATTCATCTAATAATGCAGTGCTATTATCATCAAGCTCTAAATCATCGTCATCATCATTTGATTCAGCTAACATTTCATCTAATAACGAAGTGTTATCATCATCAATGTCTAAGTTAATATCGTCGTCATCTGATTCAGCGAGCATTTTATCTAGCAATGCCGTGCTGTCATCTTCAAGCTCTAAACTTGTATCCGATTTTTCATTTTGTTCAGGAAGTATGTTATTCAATACTTCCGTGTCGTCATCAAGATTAAAATCAATACTGTCGTCTTCAGTATTAGCCATATCACCTAATAATGATTCGAAATCTACGTCTTCTTCTAGACCGCTTTTTTCTGGTTCAGAAACAATTTTAGTTTCTTCTTTTTCATCCAAATCCCAACCTTGGTCTAAGACAGATTCTTCATCTTCTTCAGTATCCATTGATGAGAAAAGATCATCTAGCATCGATTGGTCTAATTCACCACCTTCAAGATCTTCATTGTCTTCAAGTTCTGGTGATTTTTTATCTAAAGCCGATAGATCAGAATCATCAATTAATGATAAGTCAAAATCATCATCCTCCGCTTCTAGATCACTTTCAGAGAATAAATCACTATCAAAGTCGTTTAGGGCTTTTTCCATTTCTTCTAAGCCAAGCGCCTTTTCTTCTGCATCAACAGTTAATGCGCTGCCTGACATATCAAGATCGTCATCCAAATCATCTAAACTATCAAGATCATCTAAATCACTTAACTCCGAATCTCCTTTTGATAATAATGAATCTAAATCGTCTTCATCATCTAACGATGCAAACGGGTCATCAAGAGAATCTGTGTTTTCATTTTCAAACTCCGCGAACAAATCATCGTTAGAATCCGTGTTCGTATCGTCACCGAATAAAAACTCATCATTATCTAGATCGCCTAAGATATCATCGTCATCATCTAAGCTGATCTCTGGAATATCATCATCCATATTGAAATGGTCATCAGGCATAATCAGAGCTGACGGTAGATCGGTTTGCGTATTCTCTTCTGCTTCTTCTTCCTCTTCTTTCTTACGACGTGATAAGAAGAAAGCAATGAGGCCTGCGATTAACGCACCAGGAATTAACGCAAGTAATGCGATCAAACCAGGGCTTGATGCCAATTTATCCATTGAACTTGGTTCTGCTTTTTTCTCAGAAACGGCAAGTTGTTTTTGCTCAGTAATGAATTTCTCAACTTCATTACGAATACGATCTTCATTGCCTAGTTCATTTTTTAAATTATCAACTTCATTTTGAACTTCAGCTAATCGCACACGTAATTGATGATTATTTTCTTGTAACGCTGAGAACTCTTGCTCTGTTGTTGCAAGTTCTGTTTTTAACTCACCAAGGCCAGTTGTTTTTTCTGCCATTACTGGCGCTACTGTTTTTTCTACTGCGGTTTTTTTCTCAGTAAACGTTGGTTTCTCTAGTTTTGGTTTTACATCTACTTTAGGTTCTGTGGATGCTTTAGGAGCTACCGACGATCGAGTGTCTGCTTTTTTCTGTGCCGTTTGTTTCTTTTTATGTGCGGCAAGTAATTGCTTCGCATCATCCGTATTTTCACGACGAACTTGTTCTAGTGTTGGTAGACGTAAACGGCTTTTTGGCTCTAAACCATGAATATTGTTATTTTCAAAGGCTTGTGGGTTTAGACGATAAATAGCAAGTAAGGTTTGCTGTACCGATGTCGTCGTTGATGGATTAACACGACTTGCAATAGACCAGAGGGTTTCATTTTCACCCGTTGGTCCATAAATTTTAGTTGCCGTCGGAGCGCTAACCGCAGAAGAAGAAGCCTTAACTGTTGAGGTTCTTGTTGGTGATGCAGGGGCAACCACTTGCGAACTGATCGTTTGATCTTTCCCATCAGGACCAACAATTTGAATTGTACTTGCAGCATTCGCAACCGAACACTGAGATGCAACGAACAACGCTAAAGGTGTTAGCGTTTTAAAGAATTTTTTAGATGCGTCAGACACTAGAGATGCCTCTTAATAAAATGAAAAAAACAATACCGGTGTAACTATATCGGATAATAATCAGAAAACTGTAGTTTTTAAGCAAAAACTGTGTGGTTTATGGAAGAAAAAAGCCTTAGTTTCCACTAAGGCTTTTTTTAAAAGAAAGAATAAACTTATCAATCAATGAATAAGGTACTCTTTAATCATTAAATTAATGGTGACGATTAGTAATAGTCACGAATTAATACTTCTGCAATTTGAACCGCATTTGTTGCCGCACCTTTACGTACATTATCAGCAACTACCCACATATTTAGTCCCATAGGGTGACTAATGTCAGCACGAATACGAGCAACCATTACATGATCTTTACCCGTTGCATCGCTTACTTGCGTTGGGTAATCATTACCATGGAATACTTCAATACCATCGGTTTCTTCAAGTAAGCGAGTCGCTTCTTCTGCATCAATTGGAGCACGAGTTTCAACATGAACAGATTCAGCATGGCCATAAAAAACAGGAACACGCACACACGTTGCATTCACTGTGATGCTCTCATCTGCAAATATTTTTTGCGTTTCCCACACCATCTTCATTTCTTCTTTGGTGTAGCCATTATCCATAAACTCATCAATATGAGGCAAACAGTTAAATGCAATTTGCTTATCGTATGCTTTATTTTCTGCAGGTAGTCCATTGAGTAGTTTTGCAGTTTGGCCTGCAAGCTCATCAATACCCGCTTTACCTGAACCAGATACTGACTGATACGTAGATACGTTAATACGATCAATACCAACAGCATCGTGAATTGGTTTTAATGCCACTAACATTTGAATCGTTGAACAATTAGGGTTCGCGATAATGTTACGGTTACGGAAATCAGCTAATGCTTCTGGATTCACTTCAGGGATCACTAATGGGATGTCCTGATCGTAACGGAAGTGTGATGTGTTATCGATAACAACAACACCAGATTCAGCCGCAATAGGCGCCCACTTAGCAGACAATTCGCTACCAGCAGAAAATAAACCTAATTGCACTTGGCTCCAATCAAACTCTTCTACGTTTTCAACCGTTAATGTTTTACCATTAAAACGAACTGTTTTGCCTTCACTGCGCTCTGAAGCTAGAAGATATAAATTACGTACAGGAAACTTGCGCTCTTGTAATACATTTATGATTGCTTCGCCAACGGCACCAGTTGCGCCTAGAATGGCAACATCAAATTCTTGAGTCATTAGACTTCCTCGATTGTAAATCCAAGTTGTTGTAACGGGGTAAGACCACAGTCTTTATTACCCGTGATAGTGATTGCACTGTATTCTCTTCTATCCCAATAATCTTTACGCATATTATCAAACGCACCGATTGTTGAGATTTCTTTTCTAAATACCGCATCATCTTTTCGCACATCATAGACTAACTGAATCAAATTGTGCAGTGTTGAATGATCCCACTGCTGATTTAGTGTCACATTAGGGATTGGAGCGACAGGCAATAGATTTTGAGGATCAGCACGCTCTTCCCGTTGTAAGAACTCACAGAACGAATTAAATATCATGGTCGTTCCTCGAGCTTTACCTTCCAAGCCATAACCTGCAATGTGCGGCGTTGCAAAAGAAAGTAATGGCAAGAGCGCCATATCAACCTCTGGTTCAAACTCAAAAACATCCAATACGGCTTTAAAACCATCTTGGATTAATAGGCGATTTTTTAACGCATCATTATCAACCACGGGACCACGAGCGGCATTGATCAATATTTGGTCATGACGCAATGTTAATAAGCGCTCTTGACCAATCAAATGATGTGTAGGGAAATCACCATCACGTGTAATCGGGGTATGGAGACTAATAACGTCTGACTTTTCTAATAATTCATCTAAAGAAACAAAAGAACGAGTGTCCCCTTCTTGCTCTTTAATCGGATCATTCAATAGGTAAGGAATACTTAACGCATCAAGACATTGAGCTAAATATGAACCCACTTGGCCCGCACCAATAATACCGAACGTTTTATCAAAAATAGAAAAACCATGTTGCTGAGCTAATACCATCACACAACTTAATACGTATTCAGCAACGCCTACTTTATTACAGCCTGGAGCCGCCGTAAAAAAGACACCTTTATTTTTCAATAAAGCTTGGTCAACGTGATCCATACCAGCGGTAGCAGTACCAACAAAAGAAAGTTTATTCGCTTTACTCAATAATTCTGAATTCACTTTAGTGACTGAACGAATCATCAACGCGTCAACGTCAATTAAATCATCAGCCGTCAAGGTTCTTCCTGGTTTAGCTATTACTTCGCCGAGTTCACTAAAAAGTTCTGCGGCATAAGGCATATTTTCATCAATCAATATTTTCATATTTTCAATATCTGTCCTTTAGATTCATCGGTTCAGTGTATCACCGCTCGATTACACCTATCTACCTAAGTATTAATCCTAGCAATAAAAAACAGTCATAAAAAAACCCAACCAATTGGCTGGGTTTTCATTATTTTAAACGTTAGTCACTGCGCAATATTATGCTTCGTATTTCTTAATTACTAACGTTGCGTTTGTGCCACCAAAGCCAAAGCTGTTAGACATTACCGTTGTTAGTTCTTGATCACGTTTTTCAGTCACGATATCAAGGCCTTCAGCTGCAGGATCTAAGGTTTCAATATTAATGCTTGGCGCGATAAAACCGTGCTCTAACATTAATGTTGAATAAATAGCTTCATGAACACCCGCCGCACCTAGTGCGTGACCAGTCATTGCTTTAGTTGCAGAAATTGCTGGGCTATTGGTACCAAAAACTTCTTGGATAGCGCCTAGCTCTTTCGCGTCACCAACAGGCGTTGATGTACCGTGAGTATTCACGTAATCAACACTGTCTACATTTTGCATCGCCATTTTCATACAACGAACTGCGCCTTCACCTGACGGAGCTACCATGTCGTAGCCGTCTGATGTTGCACCGTAACCAACGACTTCACCGTAGATTTTTGCGCCACGAGCTAATGCGTGTTCAAGTTCTTCAATAACAACCATGCCGCCGCCGCCAGAGATAACAAAACCATCACGGTCCGTATCGTACGTACGAGATGCTTTATCTGGTGTGTCATTGTATTTCGATGATAGTGCGCCCATCGCATCAAACATCATCGTTAAAGACCAATCTAGCTCTTCACCACCACCAGCAAACATTACGTCTTGTTTGCCTAATTGAATAAGCTCTACCGCGTGACCAATACAGTGCGCAGACGTTGCACATGCAGAACTCATTGAGTAGTTAACTCCGCGAATTTTAAACGGAGTTGCAAGACACGCCGATACTGTAGAAGCCATTGTACGAGGAACCATATATGGTCCAACACGCTTAACGCCTTTTTCACGCAAGATATCCACTGCATTAACTTGGTTTAGTGATGATGCACCACCAGAACCTGCAACAATACCGGTACGATCATTTGAAACTTGATCTTCAGTTAAGCCAGAATCCGCTACTGCTTGCTCCATTGAGATGTAAGCAAATGCAGCCGCATCACCCATGAAACGCATTTTTTTGCGATCAATGTGATCCGCTGGGTTCATCTTCAAATTGCCCCAAACATTACTGCGCAGGCCTTTTTCGGCGAACTGCTCAGAGAAGTTAATGCCTGATTTACCCGCTTTCAGAGATTCTAATACTTCTTCAACATTGTTACCGATACTTGAAACAATGCCCATGCCTGTAATTACGGCTCTTTTCATGATTCTTTCCTAATAAGTCATAAATCTTGGTAGATAATAGCGAAGATAGCACAACAAAGTGGTCAGCTTTCCTATAAGTCGTTAAAATCCGACGTAGATTATCTTTAATGGTTCAAATTTATGTCACAAAACCACGTTATACCAAAGAACAACATAACCAATGCTGTCTTAGAATGGAATGAGTCTGGAACACCAGTCTCCAATGATTTTGATGATGTGTATTTCTCTAATGATAATGGGTTAGAAGAAACACGCTATGTCTTTTTACAACAAAATCATCTCCTGCGAAGATGGCAAGAGTGTGACTTACGTCGTTTTGTTATTGGCGAAACGGGATTTGGGACGGGTTTAAACTTCCTTGCCGTGTGGCAATGCTTTAAAGAATTTCGCGCCCAATACCCTGATGCACCACTTAAAGAACTTCATTTTGTTAGCTTTGAAAAATTTCCAGTCACTAAATCTGATTTAGTTAAAGCACACCAAGCATGGCCAGAGTTGGCCGAATTCGCAGAGCAACTACATAAGTATTACCCTGCCGCCGTTCCTGATTGCCATCGTTTAGTACTAGAAGAAGGCATGATAACACTCGATCTCTGGTTTGGTGACATAAAAGATTGTATGCCTCAAATTTGGATGGATGATCACGGTATTATTGATGCATGGTTCTTAGATGGTTTTGCGCCAAGTAAAAACCCTGAGATGTGGAACCAAAATCTCTTCGATAATATGGCAAACCTCGCGAAAGAACATTGTACTTGTGCGACATTCACTTCTGCGGGCTTTGTTCGTCGAGGATTAATAGAAGCAGGCTTTGACATGAAAAAAGTCAAAGGATTCGCTCATAAACGAGAGATGATCGCAGGCACATTAACAGAACGAAAAGCAAAAGCAAATCACGCAGTTTGGTATGCCCGAACGACTCCGGAAGAGGTTACTGATGTCGCTATTATCGGTGGAGGCGTTGCCAGTGCTGCACTAGCTATGACGCTGCTTCGTCGTGGTGTAAAAGTGACGGTATATTGCAAAGATGAAAAAGCAGCACAAGGTGCATCAGGCAATCAACAAGGCGCGGTTTACCCTCTACTAAATGAGAAATATAATTCACTTTCTCGCTTTTTTGCTCCCGGGTTTATTTTTGCACGTCAATTCATTGAACAAGCCGCTGAACAGGTGGAATTTGATCACGATTGGTGTGGCGTAACTCAACTAAAATGGGACGATAAATCAGAAAAAAAACTCAACAAGATGCTTGCTGCCCATTTTCCAAATGAATTAGTCACAGAATTAAACAAAGAAGACACCAACCTACACGTTGGGTTACCTATTAACATGGAAAGTGTTCATTATCCTCTTGGTGGATGGCTCTGCCCAAAACAACTCACTCGTGGGTTATTTGATCATTTTGCTGCCAACCCATTATTTACCTTACACTGTGATTCAGAAGTAACCTCTCTTCAACAAACCAATGATAAACAATGGCATGTGTTATTAGGCGATAGCGTGCATCCACATCAAACCGTCATTGTCGCTAATGGGCATCGTTTCACTGATTTTGAACAAACGAAAGATATCCCTGCGACCGCAGTTCGTGGGCAAGTGAGTCATATTCCCACCACTGAATCATTGAAAAAACTCAACACCGTATTGTGCTATGACGGTTACTTGACACCAGAAAACACCAAACACCAAACTCATTGTATTGGAGCGAGTTACGATCGTCGTGATTTAGATTTAAAATTTAAAGAATCAGACCAAGTTGAAAATGGTGAGCGTTTACATAAATGTATTCCTAACGAAGCATGGCCAAAAGAAGCAGATACAAGCTCAAACCAAGCTCGTGTTGGTATTCGCTGCGCCAGTCGTGACCACTTGCCCTTCATTGGTAATGTCGTTCGATTTGAAGCGATGCAGGAAGAATATAAGAACCTTTATAAAAAGCGTCATTGGCAGCGCGATGCAAAAGAGATCCCTATCTATGAAGGTTTATTCTGTATGTTGACGCTAGGTTCTAGAGGCTTAAGCTCGGCTCCTTTATTAGCGGAAACCTTAGTTTCTCAAATAATGGGCGATCCCATCCCATTGCCTAATTCAGTGCTTGAAGGTCTACATCCGGGAAGATTATGGGTAAGAAGGTTATTGAAAGGAAAACCGTTGGATATTTAAGAGAAAGGAATAGCCGATTTTAGCTCGGTCGTAAGCTCTCTTACCCGTTTCAGGGGAGTTCGTTGTAAATGATAAACTCACAACGAACTCCTCTGATCACAGCTACCTAAATCTTGATCTTTTACTTAATAGAATCAGCCAAGTGGCTCACCGCTAATGCAAAATAATGCGAGCGATTCCAATCCATTAACACTTGATAGTTATTATAAACAAGGTAAGCACGACCATCATTATCGTCTGGTTGCACTAACCATGCTTCTAACTCAACATTAGGTAACGACTTTCCATTTAAACGACGAACCCCTAATGCCCCCCATTCAGAGAGTAACTTTCCTTTATCTTCAGAAAGTCCCTTTAGGGCTTCTGCATCAAAAGCATCAGGCAACGTTACCTGACGACCCCAAGTATACGTATCATCCCAACCCACTTGTTTCAAGTAATTCGTCGCAGAAGCGAACACATCGGCATGAGTCGTCCAAATATCTTTACGACCATCATCATTGCCATCAACAGCATAAGCCAAAAATGACGTTGGCATAAACTGGCATTGCCCCATTGCACCTGCCCATGAACCTTTCATGTTTTCAGGGGTAATGTGACCTTGTTCTAAAATGGTTAATGCCGCCATTGTTTGCTTTCTAAAAAAGGCTTCACGGCGACCATCATAAGCCAACGTAGTTAATGCTTCTATCACATTATAACCCCCCGTTAGCTTACCAAAATTACTTTCAACACCCCATAACGCGACGATAAATCGAGGTTGAACCCCATATTCTTTGCCAATTCTAGTAAGCACTTCATGGTGTTTTTGATATAAATCGTTCGCTTGTTTTATCTTCCACTTTGGTACTGCTCGTGGAATATATTCATCTAGTGTTAATTTTTTTTCTGGCTGATTCCGATCAGATTTGACCGCTTTTTCTTTAAAAGCCACATTTTTAAACGCTCGTTCTAAAATAGGCTCTGAAATACCATTCTCGCGCGCTTCATTTTTTAAGCTAACGATATAATCCTGGAAATCCCCTTCAGGTGTATTCGCAGATACGCTTGTGGCCATTAACAAACTGACTATCCCTAGCAGTAATCTTTTCTTCATATTATTTCTCGTTTCGTTTGGCTTTATCTTGCTTGTATTTCTCAAGCAAATTTTCAGGAGGTGGCGGTAATTGTAAAAAATAGCCGTCATTTTTTAAAGAAGCTTCTACTTTTTCAATATCAACAGAGGCTAATTTTCTGCCTTCTAAATTTACCACCATAACCATTTTTGGCGTACCAAACATTGTCATCAATTCTTGAGGTACTGGAGAAAAATCATCTTTTTTCTCAATATAAAGATAAGCACCTTGCTTTTTAGAGCTTTTATAAATCGAACAGTACATTTTAGAACCTAATATTGATAGAGTTGATATTGCTCCCAATCCAGAAGTCTCTTCTCCTGTCTATTTGATGAGAGCCTTGTTAGAAAGTACACTTAAGACAATAAGATAACTTGCTGTGTGGTCAAACTGACTATAACATGGTATCAGATTTGTGGTATTAAAATTACCGTCTGAAAATCTGAATATTCATAACAGCGAAGATACCGAGAGCATGACAAAAACAGCCGATTTGAAGGGCAGTAATTTCACCCTTTCAGTATTACATTTACCTAATGATGACATCACTCAAGCCCTTAGTATGCTTGAGCAAAAAGTAGCACAAGCGCCTTCTTTTTTTGCTTCCGCTCCAGTGGTCATTAATATTGAAAATGTATCGAATGAAATTAATTTTGTTGAACTTAAATTAGGTGTAGAGCGCACAGGCATGATCCCTGTTGGCATTACCGGTTGCAAAGATAAAGAAAAGCAAGCGCAGGCAACGTCTGCAGGTTTTGCGGTAATGACGTCTTTTACACCTCAACAAGTAACACAAAAAGCAAATATGCAACCAACGAAAGTGGTAAGAACCCCTATTCGTTCTGGACAACAAGTGTATGCCAAGGATGCTGACCTTGTGATCTTAAATCATGTAAGCCCTGGGGCCGAAGTTATCGCCGATGGCAGCATACATATTCACGGTACGTTAAGAGGCAGAGCAATTGCCGGTGCCAGTGGCCAAAAAGAAGCAAAGATATTTTGCAAAAATTTACAAGCGGAGCTGATATCCATTGCCGGAAATTATTGGCTAAGCGATCAAATTGACAAAGAGTATTGGCATCAAAATGTCATGGTCACTATGGTTGAAGACCATATTAAGATCGATACCCTAACGTTATAGCACAACATAAAAGGAATAATAAAATGGCACGTATTGTCGTTGTGACTTCTGGTAAGGGTGGCGTAGGTAAAACTACTTCTAGCTCTGCCATTGCATCGGGGCTTGCTCTGGCTGGCAAGAAAACCGCGGTAATTGATTTTGATATTGGCTTACGTAATCTTGATTTAATCATGGGTTGTGAACGTCGCGTTGTTTATGATTTTGTTAATGTTATTAATGGTGAAGCAACGCTAAACCAAGCATTGATTAAAGATAAGCGTGTAGGTAATTTATTTATCCTTCCTGCGTCTCAAACTCGTGATAAAGATGCATTAACCAAAGAAGGCGTTCGTCGTGTTCTTGATGAGTTAATCGCAATGAACTTTGATTTCATTATTTGTGATTCTCCAGCAGGTATTGAAGCTGGCGCATTAATGGCATTATATTTTGCGGATGAAGCCATCATTACCACAAACCCTGAAGTATCATCTGTTCGAGATTCTGACCGAATTTTAGGTATTTTAGACTCTAAATCTCACCGTTCAGAAGAAGCTTTAGAGCCAGTAAAACAACACCTATTATTAACTCGCTATTGCCCAACACGTGTAAATCAAGGTGAAATGTTAAGTGTGGGTGATGTTGAAGAAATTCTAAATATCCCTCTATTGGGTGTGATTCCAGAAAGCCAATCAGTATTGAATGCATCAAACAAAGGTGTACCAGTAATTTTTGACGAAGAATCAAACGCAGGCTCTGCATACCAAGATGCAGTTGACCGTCTGTTAGGCAAGGAAGTTTCGTTCCGCTTCTTAGAAGAAGAGAAGAAAGGTATCTTTAAACGACTATTTGGAGGTTAAGCATGGCATTGCTAGAGTTTTTCAGACCACAAAAAAAAGCCACTGCTAACATAGCGAAGGAAAGGCTACAGATCATTGTTGCTGAACGCAGAAATGGAGGTCCAGCACCTTCGTATTTACCACAACTTAAAGAAGATATTCTTAAAGTAATTAGTAAATATGTTAATGTAAGCCCTGATATGATCACGGTTTCACTAGAACAAAAAGAAGAAGACCTCTCAGTATTAGAGCTAAATATCACTCTGCCAGAAGACGATAATTAAACACTATTTCGTTAATCAGAGTCTATAAAAAAGGTGACCTATCAGAGTCACCTTTTTTGTTTCTGTTTATTGAGATTAGCTTTTATCTAACACCGCCATAAAACGCTCAGCAAGTAACCCTTCTCTCCACTCTTTTAATACGTCTGGTTTTAAATCAGGGTGACTGTTTTTCTTCCATTTCCAAGACAACAATTGATTAAGCTGTTTTTTAGAGGCTAAAAACTCAGGCATCAAACCCGATTGATCAGAGGCCGCTTTTACTTCATCTTTTAACAACTTAAAAATTTGCTTATAGCCAGGATAATCCATTAATCGTGTTAACGTTTCTGGATATTCGTTTTCATTTAGCTCATCGGCAAGGTATGTGAAACGCAATAGTTTTCCACCATGACGTTGAACCTCTCTCGAATCAAACTCTTCTTTTAGCATTTGCTCTTTACTGCGAAGTCCAAATCGAGCTAATTTCCATAAGTTTGCTTCTTGTACAACAAAGTTAACCGCCAAATCGCGCTTTCTTGCTTCTTCTAATCGCCATTGTGCTGCCATTTTTAAAATAGCTAACTGCTTACCATTTAATTGCCAAGCATTTTTAATATCTAAATACGCTTTCTCAGGATCAGGTTGTTTTTCACGCTTTTTAACCGCAAGTAACGATTCTTGATACGCTGCTTTTTCCCACTCTGTTTGAGCTAATTCTGCTTGTAGTTTCTCAAATAATGGTAATAAATAATGCACATCGGCTGCGGCATAATCTAATTGTTTATCTGATAAAGGACGCGCCATCCAATCAGTACGAGATTCACCTTTATCGAGATCAACACCTAAATAATCAGACACTAATTTCGCAAAGCCTGTCGACAAACCATAGCCTAAAAATGCCGCCATAATTTGAGTATCAATCATTGGTGTCGGCATACAGCCAGCATAATGTTGAAATACTTCTAAATCTTCACCACAAGCATGAAGAACTTTAGTCACACTTTCGTTTTTTAATAAATCCCAAAGCGGCGTTAAATCATCAATTTCAACAGGATCAACTAACGCTAATGTTTCACCATCAAACATTTGAATTAAACCTAAACGTGCATACAAAGTTCTCGTACGTACGAACTCAGTATCCAGCATTAAAAAAGGTTTATTACTTGCCTGTTGGCAAATTTCAGCTAAACGTTGGCTGTGTTTAACGATTTCAAATTCCACAATTTCTTCCTTAAAAATCTGTAACGCTTCTATTAATTGGTCTAAGGCAAGATAGCTTAACGTTAGAAAAACTAAGCTATCTTGTCTCTTCAAATAAAAATAATGCCAGCAACGAGGCTGGCATTTTCGGTTTGAGTATTGTAACTAAATTATGCGGTTTCTTCTGCTTTATATTCGTCACGCAGTTCACGGCGCAAGATTTTACCTACGTTTGTTTTTGGTAAGTCATCTCTGAACTCAACAATACGAGGGATCTTATATCCAGTTAAATGCTGACGACAGTGAGCAATCAGTTCATCTTTTGTTAAGCTTGGATCTCGTTTAACAACACAAATACGAACCACTTCACCTGATGTTGGATGAGGTTTACCTACTGCTGCAACTTCTAATACTTTGCCATGCAGTGCAACAACATCTTCAATCTCATTAGGGTATACATTAAAACCAGAAACCAAGATCATGTCTTTTTTACGGTCAACAATATGTAGGAAGCCTTCATCAAACTTAACGATATCGCCAGTGCTTACCCAGCCATCTTCCGTGATCATATCTTTAGTGGCTTCAGGTTGATTCCAATAACCTTTCATAACTTGAGGGCCACGAACTTGAAGCTCACCAACCTCATCATTTCCAACAACGTTACCTTCATCATCAACCATACGAACTTCAGTTGATGGAACTGGCAAACCAATTGAACCATTATATGACGTTAAATTATGAGGATAAGCTGCAACTAGTGGTGAACACTCAGTCAAACCATAGCCTTCAAGTAAATAACAACCAGTATGCTGCTGCCATTGTTCTGCAACTGCACGTTGCACAGCCATGCCACCACCAACAGATAAGCGTAGGTTACTGAAATCTAACCCATGAAAATCTTCATTATTAACCAGCGCATTAAACAGTGTATTTACACCAGTTATGGCCGTAAATGGGTATTTCTGTAGCTCTTTAATAAAGCCAGGAATATCACGAGGATTCGTAATTAATAAATTACGGCCTCCCATTTCAATAAATAATAAACAGTTCACTGTTAATGCAAATACATGATACAGAGGCAATGCCGTAACGATAAGCTCACGCCCTTCCGTTAGTACAGGGCCATAAGCACCTTTAGCTTGCATGACATTCGCCACCATATTGCGGTGAGTTAGCATTGCACCTTTCGCAACGCCTGTCGTACCACCCGTGTATTGTAGAAAAGCTAAGTCTTCACTATCAATAAATGGTTTTATGTACTGCATTCTACGACCTTTACGTAATGCATTACGCATAGAGGTCGCATGTGGCAAACTGTATTTAGGCACCATTTTTTTCACGTATTTAACAACGAAATTGACAATGGTCCCTTTCGCTCTTGGTAACTGCTCACCAAGATTCGTTAAAATAACGTGTTTAACCGGCGTATTATCTACGATTTTTTCTAGTGTACTGGCAAAGTTTGAAACAATAACAATCGCGGCAGCACCTGAATCGGTTAATTGATGCTCTAATTCACGTGGGGTATAAAGAGGATTAACATTGACCGCAATCATACCAGCACGTAATACACCAAATAATGCAATTGGGTATTGCAGTAAATTTGGCATCATCAATGCAACACGGTCACCTTTTTTAAGCTTCAGATCATTTTGTAAGTAAGCGGCAAAGGCGCGACTGCGCTCTTCTAACTTACGAAACGTCATGACTGAACCCATGTTAATAAATGCAGGTTGGTCTGCATGTTTTTGAACTGATTGCTCAAACATATCAACTAATGAGGTGTATGCATCAGGGTTAATTTCTGCAGGTACGTCTTCTGGGTAACGTGAAAGCCAAACTTTATCCACGCTTTTCTCCTATATCTTTATAAGAGACTCATTGTTTATCTCACAATAAGCCTCTGGCTGTGATAAGCATCACTTTAAGTGGGTAGACTATTTACTCTAGTATTATAGTCAACTTATTTTATTATCAATTATAGATTTGACTGAAATTTCATCATGAATGTGACGAAAGTTTACATTTAAACGTTTTTTAAGTATTAATTTTGTTAAATAACACATTTAAATACGTTGAGATTTTTTCCGGGTGTTGTAAATGACAATGATGCCCACCTTCGATTTGAAAAGACTCAACGTGTTGAATATAAGAATAGCGATGCTCTTTTTGCTTTAAATGTCCATACCCGTCAACCCCAATAATGACAATCACGGGACATGTTATATCAGACAGTAGAGCCAATGCGTGAGCTTCTGACATTCGATACAAAGATTCGCATTTTACTTTTGCATCCGTCGTCCATTGCACGCCATCAGAGGTTGAACGTACTGCTCTTTGCATTATAGGTTCTAATAACACTTCTGGTAATTGGTTTACCTTAGAGCGCAACGCTAACGCTGCTTGCCTATCTTTTAATGTTCTTTGGGGCTTATGACGATAACGCTGACGACTTAATACACCTTCACGTAATCGTTCGGATGTTTTCTCCGCCTCTTCACTTAAAGGGCCTAATGCTTCTATCATCATTAATGCAGCCACTTTTTCAGGAAAAGCAGCGCTATAAGCACTCGCAATCAACCCGCCCAATGAATGCCCCACCAAAATAACGCTATCTAGTTTTAAAGACAGTATTGCCTGATGAAGATCATCAACATAATCAAAAAAATGATAAAAATTATCGACGCCTTTATGATCAGATAATCCGTGCCCAAACCAATCAAATGCAATTAAGCGACAGGTCGGGTTAGAAACGGAAAAAGCCGTCATTGTACTTAAAAACGTAGCCGCGTTATCTTGCCAACCATGTAAAAATAAAACTACATTATCGGCATTCTTAGGTCCAAGCTCTATTATCGCTAACGAACCGTGATGAAGCGATAGGTCATATTGATGAAATGCGTGCATAACCGCTTATTGAACTTCCTGAACGACTTTGCCACGACGAGTATCAATATGGCTGCGTTGATACATACAGCGCGTTCCTCGACATGGCATATAATCCATATCAAAATCATTCGTTACTACGTATTCTTGAATTTGCCATAAATGCAATGCACTGCCATCAATCACAGGAAATGAATATTCATAGTCACCAACATTCCCTTTTTCAATCGATGCTGTTTTTCCTAACACAGTAATAAGTCGTCCCTTCGCGTAAGCGATTGGATCAACAAAACCATCCATATAAACAACAAATCGTCCATTCGGTTCTTCTGATATATCGGGTTTTCCAGCCGATGAGATCGGTAGGTTAACGACTTCAATTCGAGTTTTTTCTGCTTGATTATCAATACGAGCAATCACTCCGCCTAAACGAACAGCAACCGCGTTTCCTGATTCCGACGCATCAGAAAATGGCGTATAGGTAACAATCGTATTTTCTTGGTTTGACTCTAGCTCGGTCGGTAAAGAACTACACCCAGCCAAAAACAAAGCACATAATAAAAATAATGAACGTTTCATAATCACTTTCTCCTTATTAATTTAGATATAAAGATCGACACCCACTAATTGAGCAAGTTCTTCTCGACGTTTCTGCAACATGATATCCATGTATTCTTCCATCGCATGACGATTTCGTCCCTCAGGTAAATCATATTGAAGTCGAGAATCAGCATAAGCAGATGCATCAAGGTGTTTAATGTGATTAGTTACCGCTTTGGCCACTTGAGATGGCTGAGAAACAGAAGCTTTATCACCTCCTGCTTTCTTTACCTGATTTTTCTTTCCTACTGCTTGCTGCTTTTGTATTAGCGCAGGAGGTAAACCCTGAATAGAAACCATAGTGACCTTTTAAATTAATAATAACAGCGAGCTAATTAATCTCGCTGTTAGAGATAGAAAGATTACTCACGACCTGGTAATTTTTTCCATGTCACGGTATCACGAACATAAACAGGCGTTGATTCCTCAACAGGAACCGCTAAGCCTTGTTCAAATTTTTGTAATGCAAGTATCGCCATATCCTGAGCTTCAGGGTATAGAATATCACTCGCCTTTGTCTCAAGAGGCAATGTCTCTAATGCATCAGGATAAGCATCCCAACCAGTGCCTACCGTTAGCCATTCACCCGTTTGATCTGGTAGTTTAGCCGCTAATTCAGCCGGAACTGAAACCATATCAGAAACAAGTGGTGACCACGTTGCATCGTCATTACGTTGATACATGCCAAAATAGACTTCACTCATTCGTGCATCAATTGCGCCTGCAATTTGTGTTGCACCATGAATACGGTAAGCCGCTTGAGCCATTGCTTCTAATGTAGAAATACCTATCATAGGTAAATCGGCACCAAACGCCAAACCTTGAGCAATACCAATACCAATACGGACACCGGTAAAGCTACCAGGACCTTGTCCAAATGCTAATGCATCTAAATCTTGCAAACGCACACCCGCTTCTTTTAATACTTCATCCACAAACGGAAGAATCTTAATGGTGTGTTCACGCGGTGCCACTGCACTTCGAGAATGGACTTTTCCGTCAATGATTAATGCGACAGAACAGTTTTCAGTGGCGGTATCTACCGCTAAAATTTTTACGCTCATTAGTGCCTCAATTTTCTAAAATAACTTCTTGTTTCTCTAATTTTTTATGTTGATCTGCTTTCGCTAAAAATTCAGACACATTTTTTAAATCTCGAGTTCTTGGTATCGGCGGTAAACTTTGTAGAAACGTAGCCCCATAAGGCCTAGTAACTAAACGATTGTCACAAATAATCAATACCCCTTTGTCTTTGGTATCGCGAATTAATCGCCCTACCCCTTGTTTTAAGGTAATAACAGCATCAGGTATTTGTACTTGTGAAAATGCGTCACCACCACTTAGCTGACAATCTTCAATACGCGCTTTCAAGAGCGGATCATCAGGGGCAGTAAAGGGAAGTTTGTCGATGATAACACAGCTTAGCGCATCACCTCTAACGTCAATACCTTCCCAGAAAGCCCCTGTAGCAACCAATAACGCGTTGCCAAGTTCCATAAACTCCGCCAACAATTTTTGCTTGGTCGTCTCACCTTGCATTAATACCGGCAGATCTAACATCTCTCTGAACTGTCCTGCCAAATCCCGCATCATTTGATGTGACGTGCACAAAAAGAAACACCGACCATTATTTTGTTTAATCACTGGTAGCAGTAATTCTACAAGTTTATTCGCAATCCCATGACTGTTCGGTTCAGGAAGAAAACGCGGAACACACAACAACGCTTGAGTTTGATAATCAAACGGACTCGGTAATGAAAACTGTTTTGTAGGTTCCAACCCCAAGCGCTCGGTAAAATGAGAGAAATCATCATTTACGGCCAGTGTTGCCGACGTAAATATCCAAGCCCCTTCTTTATCTGCCACTTGTTCTTTAAACTTATCCGCGACAGACAATGGTGTAATATTCAAACTAAAATGACGAGGAGTACATTCAAACCAATAGGAATAACCACCAATCGTGGTATCACATACACGCTCTAGACGATTCTTTAATAAGGCACAACGATCAAAAGCGGCATCCAATAGCTGGCTACGCCCTAATGCTAATTTCAAAACATCATGAGCCAGCTCAAACGCATCATTTATACGTACAATTTCACGTTGAACCGCCGCCGACTTAATGGCCTCTCGCCAATTACCTCGAAATCCAGGCTCACCTAACACAATACGTAAGTCCATTGCTGCACCCGCTAGACGCTCTGCTACTTTTTGCAATTGGCGCATGTCTCTTGCTTCGCTGCGATAGCCAATTTCGATGTCTTTTGCTAATTCGGTCAACTGGCGGCTAGATAGGTTTTGTCCAAAATATTGACTCGCAATATCTGGTAATTGATGGGCTTCATCAAAAATAAAAATATCGGCTTCAGGAATCAGTTCACCAAAACCTGTTTCTTTAATCGCTAAATCAGCAAGAAATAGATGATGGTTCACCACCACGACATCAGCATCCATTGCTTTCTTTCGCGCTTTAACCACAAAACACTCATCAAAGCTCGGGCAATCTTTACCTAAACAGTTGTCGTTGGTGGAAGTAATTGAAGGAATTATCGGACTGTCTTCGGCAATCGCGGTGCAATCACCAAGATCCCCTGTTTTTGTTTCTGATGACCAAGCACGCACCTTAACAAGTTGCGTTAATAACTCAGGATCAGCTTGAGGAGTATGACTTTCGACTAATTGCTGGTTTAAACGCTCTGGACAAAGGTAGTTTGAGCGTCCTTTTAATAAAGCCACTTGGCCATAAAAACCCAATGAAGACGTCATTAAAGGTAAATCACGATGAAAAAGCTGTTCTTGTAAGTTTTTAGAACCCGTACTGATAATGGTCTTCTTGCCACTAATCAGGGCAGGAACAAGATAAGCAAACGTCTTTCCTGTTCCCGTACCCGCTTCTACCACTAATTGTGTACCATCTTTAATAGCAGCATGAACCGCATGAGCCATATCTAATTGAGGTTGACGAGGTTGGAAACCCGGAATCGCTTTTCCTAACGCGCCTGATGACGAAAAAATCTTAGCAATCATATCAACCCATACTCATCGTGATTTTAAAATAAGGTTGAGATTATGCCAAGATTTACAGAGAAACTAAACGTTAAGTTTACTTATTCAGATAACGAGTTGACCATAAACGTTGAATTCACGGACTCAGTACTTTGTCTTCATAACTCCAATAAATATTATTTCTAACAAACCAAGTAATTTACTCTCATCAACATGACATTGTGGCGTTTTATATAATTGATGCCCCACCGACTTTATAATGTTTATTCGCCAGCATCTTAACCATCGCGCAGTTCCTTAATTACAATGCATTATGATCGGTATCTTATTTATATTTTTGATTTTTCAGGGCGAAAAACACTTTACGTTCCCTTCTTTTGTCGGTACAACCATAGACAGTCCAAATTTATAGACACACTTTGTGAGCACGAGAGATATAATGGAAAAGAAAATATTATTAACGGATTGCCCTGATTCTCGTGGGCTAATCGCCAAAATAACCAACATTTGTTACAAACATCAGCTGAACATTGTTCACAATAATGAATACGTAGACAACGTTACGGGTCAATTTTTCATGAGAACCGAACTTGAAGGGATCTTTAATGATGAAACCTTCTTACTCGATATTGATCAAGCATTGCCGCCAGGCAGCCAACGAAAGTTAGTATTAGAACCAAAAAAGAAAGTCGTTATTCTTGTCACTAAAGAAGCTCATTGTATTGGCGATATTCTAATCAAAGCCTATTCTGGTGCAATGAACATCGAGATCTCGGCGGTTATTGGTAACCACGATACGTTAGGTGCCTTGATTGAGAAGTTTGATATTCCTTTTCATTATGTATCTCATGAAGGCTTGTCACGTGGCGAGCATGAAGACAAAATGCTAAGCATTATTCATTCATACGCTCCTGAATACGTCGTTTTAGCAAAATACATGCGTGTACTTACCCCTGAATTTGTTGAGCAATTTCCAAAAAGAATCATCAATATTCATCACAGTTTCTTACCTGCTTTCATTGGTGCAAAACCGTATCAGCAAGCTTATGATCGTGGTGTGAAAATCATTGGTGCTACAGCACACTTTGTCACCAATAATTTAGATGAAGGTCCAATCATCAAACAAGATGTTATCCCTATTGATCATAACTTCAGTGCAGAAGATATGGCAATGGCAGGACGTGACGTTGAGAAATCAGTATTAAGTAAAGCCTTAACAAAAGTTCTGAATGACCATGTATTTGTTTATGGTAATAAGACCGTTATTCTTTAAATAATGTCGTAAATACAAAAAAACGGAGATCATCATGATCTCCGTTTTTATTTGTTCTTAATTTGAATTCAATCCAATTATTGTGCAGTAATAAACTCTATCGCGTGTTTATTAAATTCTCTCGGCCTGTCGATATTACATACGTGACCACATTCTGGAATTTGCAATAAATGACTGTGTTCATGTACCGCAACCATTTCTTGTACTGGTTTCATGAACATGTAGTCATTTTCGCCCATGACATACAGCGTGGGGATTGGTAATTCTTTATCTTTAAAACAGCGCATTAATGGATTCACATCCGCAGCTAATTTAAACCAACGTTTAAACTCTTTCTGGCATAATTTCTTAGCTTCTCTGGTGAAAATATGACGCGATTCTTTTTGGCTTTTTTGTGGCATGACAACATAAGCAAACAATTTATACAGCCACATATAAGGCATGATATTTTTAGTAATATCACCCATTTTAATCAAAAACTGAGAGCGGAAATTAAAACGCGTAATTGCACCGGCTAATACCATCGAACTGACTCTGTCTTGTGCCAGTTCCGCTAGGTTACGAATAATGATGGTGCCAAGAGACATACCAACAAAATGTGCTGATTTAATATTAAGGTGATCAAGGACATCGATAATATCTTGGCTTACGACCTTAAAAGAATACTGTTTATTAATGAATTCTTTTAATTGTGAGAAGTGACTTGAGCGACCGTGGCCACGTAAATCAATAAGCAAAATATTAAAATTCTTTCTAAAAGCAGCGATTTGTTTGAACCATGTAGTGGAACTTCCACCTGCTCCATGAACAAACACAACCCACTTTGAGCTTGATTCATGTTCATAGGTTTTATGGAATAACAAAGAATTAGACATTCACTCTACTTTTAATATGAGAAAGATATGGAGTCAGACTATACCATCCTATAACAACGATGAATACTCACAAGGAAGTAGACTGATAGAAATCTGACATACGGTTACAAAACATTACTAAGCTATTGATTTTTAGTTAAGTTCAGAGTTATTACTCTATATATACTATTAAAATAATCAATATAAGCTAAGCTACCTTGTTCTTTTTCTATGTAACAATTTAATACAAACAGTGCATTTGTCTCATAAAAATCATACTCATCAAGACCATCAAACTGAGGAATATTAATTTGCGACACTAATTGCTCAGATATAGCATTAGGTATTCTCTGACTAAATGCGACGTGAGTAATATCACTCCGACTGGCGATATAATCAACAATGGTTGTGCTATCAAATTGACAAGAAGAGACCTCAATACTTGCAAGTGCATTTTTAAAATCGCCACTAAGTAGCATCCAATTAGCTCCTTCACCAATCGCTTGATGAATAGGGAGATCTAAATAAGCGTGCGGAAGCGTGTTGTTTTCTGGTTTCTCATCAATGCCTCCTAACAGCACTTGTGTTTCTTTGCCTAACTTCAAATTTGCATGAACTAATAGTAATGCATTTTCGACCACGAAACCTTGTTGAGCTAAGTTCAGATTTTTGCTTTCTAATCCCAAATATTTAGCAATATAAAAGCCTGCGGTATTGCTTAATGAATTGATGAAATCAACCGGTTTTGGCGGCATTTCTTCAATATAACGTTGATGACACAAACGATTGAAGACAGCCAGATTACCTTGCCCTGATACCATAAATACGGCGGTATTTTTATCAATACCCCCTAATTCAATACCATCCTTTTCTTTTAATAACCCAGAAGCGCCTAATAAACTAAGTTGAATAAAACGATCAGTACGGCGAACATAGCCCGACGCAACTTTCTTACATTCTACTTTTGTATCAAACATTTCATCTTGTTTAATATTGAGCGTTGATACTCGATGAACATACATCATGCCGATACCTTTTTTATTACCAACGCGTTGTTATTTCCACCAAAACCAAAGCAATTTAATAAAAACACCCCTTCATGGCATTCTTGAGCCACAGTAAGTGGGCCCCACTCAATCTCATTATCTTGCAGTGAAAAATTTGGCGTTGCTGGGATAAACCCATGATCAATACTATTCATCATTAATACCAATTCACTGACACCACAACTTCCTAGTGTATGACCAATATAAGGTTTTAATGAGAAAAACGAAGGCATTTGATTAAATACTTGTTTCATACCGCTGACTTCTGCCAAGTCACTTAAATGACTTGCAGTACCATGAGCTTTCACCGCCGTAATATCAGCAGCGTTAACCTGACTATTTAACAAAGCTTGAGATAGCACTCGTTTAATCCCAGAGCCATCCGAATTAACACCCGTTACACTGTGTGTTTCACACTCGCTCGCACCACCTAAAAAGTGCCAGCCCGAATCACACACATCATCACGACTCATTAAAATCGCACTCAATGCTTCCCCCAGTAATAAACCATCTCGGTTTGTATCAAATGGCTTTATTGTTTCTTGCGCTAGTAACTGCATAGAAACAAAGCCTTCAAACGAATGTGGGGCAAACATTTCCATCCCAACAACAAGCGCATAATCAATAATGCCACTTTCTAACATCGTAGCGGCTTCTAACACGGCATTAGAACTTGATGTGCATGCGGTATTACAGGTTAAGCTAAAGGTACTTAAACCAAAGTACGCTGAAATCACATCAGCATAATGTCCGTTTCCAACACGCTGTTGTTCTAATTCAGGAAGCGCTCCCTCTTTAATGCCTTGCCCTAATGGCACCATTAAAGAAATATCATTTGCTGCGCATCCAACAAAAACACCACAACGACTCAGCTGTTCGGTAGTGAGTTGATGCTGTTCAAAAATAGGCGAGATTAAGGTAATTAAATGAGGAAGAGGATCAAAAAGAACACTAAAATCCCCTTCGTTCTGAATCGCGTAATACGGTAACGTTTTGGTCTGTTCGAACACTTTTACCGATTTATTTACGGTGGTATAACGTCCAGATCTCAGGGATTGTATTCTCTGCTTAATATCACCGAGGGCACTCAAAGTATCGCCCGCTAAAAGAGTTATCATCGTCACTATTCTGGTTGTAAATGGTCGGCAAGGTTATTAATCGTCGTAACTACCCTGCGGAACTCTTTTGGATCAACCAAACGTAAATTAAAATGGCGTTGCAATAACATTGAAATTTGCAATCCATCCACAGAGTCCAATTCTAATTCGCTCTCATCAGAAAAAAGTTCGACATCATCCGCCAATTCGTTAGCCAAAATATCTTCTCTATCGCACTCTTCTAAGATCATGGTTTTTAGTTTTACTTTAAATTCAGTATCTAAAGAGCCTTTCATGAGTTTTTCCTTTGTTTATAGGTAAATATAACGCTTGCAATCAACAGTGACACCACACCAAATAAAGTCAACGCAATGGATTCATTCAACACATCCATTACTGTCCCTCGGCGTAAAAATATATCCAGAAACCCTTCTAACCCCCACGACATAGGGGAAATATTAGCAAAGCTCTGCATCGCTTCTGGCATCACAAACTTAGGCACCATAACGCCACCAATCGCACCTAATAAAATATTAATGATCCCGCCAATAGTGGTTGCTTGTTCGATACTATCGACTGCTGTCGCCACTAAAATAGAGAGCCCAATAGCCGATAAGCTCAATGACAACGAGATTAAAATCAACCCAAAAACCGAGCCTCCAATAGTTAAAGGCGCAGCACCAAATAGAGGCACAATGTACATACCAACCCCAATCATTAGCCAAACCTGAACTTGATTTATCAGCATATAAGGCAGGATTTTTCCACCAAACAACACGGGCAAACTTAGATTCATGGTACTTAAACGCATGAGGGTATTTTGTTTTCGTTCACTAATAAAAATCGTAGACATAGGAATGATGACAAAAAACAAACCAAAGACGATCCAGGACGGTACACTCTGCTGAGTTGACGTTGGCTTCTCATCTTCCGATAATTTGGCGTATTGCACCTTTATTAACAACGTTTCATCAAAATTAACGGGGACATTTGAGTTTTCGTCATCTAAGAAGTCAAATCCGTCTTGATTGGATGATTTCATTTCATCAAGCTGATTACCCATCCAACTAAGTGCTATCTGATTTTTAAAAATAGTCAGCAATGACGGAGAAGTATCGGCAGCTACACTAATATTGAGTGGCACCTCATCTTGATAAAAACCCTCAGGAATGTCGATGATAAATTGCACACCTTCCTCTTCAGGTGAGAGATAATGATCAGACGCTAACTCATGCTTTTTTAATGCAGTTAAATTAGACAGCTTATTAATTAAGGCTTCACTGCCTGAACTTTGATCGTGATCGACAAGGGCATACGTCATTAATGCTTTATCTTCGTTCATCACATCTTTAAGCGCTAATGACATAATCAAAATAAACACCGCAGGCATAATAAACAAAGCCGCTAATGCATGTTTATCTCGGCTGACTAATAAGAATTCTTTTATCAACATCACTTTAAACATCAGATCTGCCTTTAGACGTTAAATTGATGAACAATGATTCTAACGTCGTTGTTCCGTAGCGAATTTGCTTCACTTTAATATGATGAGTTTCAAGTAAAATCAATATTTCAGAAACCAAATCACTGTTTGAAGAGTTTAATAATAGAGTCGTTTCATCAATGAAGGAAACGTCTTCAAGTAAGGTAATTGTAGAGTGTAAATGCATTGAAGTATGAGGATAAAGCTCAACAATGACCTGTTGGCTTTCTTCATTATTCACCATTGATGAGATAGAACCTTGCTTAACTACTTTTCCGGCATTCATGATGGCTACTTGGTCACAAATTTTCTCAATCTCTGGCATGTAATGTGAGGTATAAATAACGGTTTTATTATCCGATTTGTACGCTTTAATCGTATTTAAAATCTCATTGCGAGATTCAGGATCAATACCCACCGTTGGCTCATCAAAAAACAACACATCCGGATTGTTTAATAACCCAATCGCAATATTTAAACGACGCTTTTGACCGCCAGATAACGTGGCTGACTTTTGATCCATCATGGCTGAAAGTCGGTTCGTATCAACAGCATACGCCAAGTTATGTTGCAATGTTTTACCTCTGATCTTTTGCACGCCGGCAAAGAAATTCAAATTTTCTTTTACCGTTAAATGCTCATAAAACGCCAAACTTTGTGGAATTAAAGAACAGCGCTCACGAATGATTTTTAGATTCTTTTTCAGTGGTAAATCAAAAAACGAAATATCGCCCGAATCAAATGAAATCAAGCCATTTAGAATCGAGATTAACGTTGTTTTTCCTGCTCCATTAGGGCCAAGTAGGCCATAAATAGAGTTTTCAGGGATCGATAATGACAGCCCATCTAAGGCCTTCTTATTCCCATAACACTTATCTAGCGAGTTAATCTCTATCATTAAAACGCTCGCATTAACAACTGATATAACTGCTTTTCTTGCTCAGCGACAGATTCAAGCTTTGTTGCAATAACATCAAACTCAATCGCATTTTTATTTCTTGGGCGAATGGCTTTGGCAATTAAGAGCGCAAATTCACGCCACTCATCACCAATAGCGGTCATTTCAACAGAAGCGGCCTTCAACTTTTCGTTGTTAATTAGCTCTGACGATTCTTGTAAAAAAGAAGCGTAAATATAACGAAACCCAGCTCCGCCGGTTCCAATTTCTTCTTGCATACGAATGATATGGCCTAAGAATAATTTGGCGTAGTGTTCATCTTTATTTGCTAACTGACGAATATGTTTCGCAAGAAAATACATTCCTTTTAAGCCTGCAATCGGCACTGGCGTTTTCAGCATCGTTTTTGCAGTTTTCTTAATACTTTTCTCAATTACCTTAGGATAATCAATAAATTCTGGAATGTACGTTGGATAATACAAAGAACCTTTAGGTGCCATCACTCCTTTTACAAAGCGCGCTTTTTGTAGTGCTTTTTCTTCTGCTTCAACAAGATGCTCAAATACAGGATCACTGATTTTATAGCTACCATGCTTTTTGCCTACGACGATCAAATTATGCGCATTAAAGTGAAAACGCATTTCTTCTGGAAAATAAGGTAACCAAAATACCGAGGTTTGAGCCCCTACAATTTTACCTTGTTCCAATAACTCATCTAATCGTTTTGTGCCTTGTTCTGGTTTAGAAAATGTTTCTAATTTCATTTTCAAACCAATATTTTTTTGAAGCCCTTTCATGATTGATTTAGGCATCGAGCGATACGCAATTAATGGCATACCACTTATTTTCACAAAAGGAAGATAAGCAAACACTAGCGCACTCGATAAACCAAACACCATTGGTTCCGATAACGGTAATCCATGATGAGTTAACATAGAAGACATAACGCCACTTTCACAGTGTGCATAATGTTGGTGTTTAAATTGGTTATTATTGGTCATGAGCACGCTTTATTTATTTTTATTGGAAAGATTAGGGAGTAAGGCTAACTGCTTTACTGAGACCCCTAATGCATCGCTGTAGATTGCTAATTTGGCCGATGAAAGCTTGGCAAACACTGATGGAGAGAAATGACGTTTAACTCGCCATTGAAACCAACCGACGGATTGAGCCAATACAATGATATCCATTCGTTGAGCAAACATATGATAATACAGTGGTGATTTTTCACCTTGCCGTACCAATTCATACGCTTCAAGCGCTTGACGTTCAAACTCATTCAGCGCTTGCTTTGTCACTTCTTCTTCGACTTCCCACCCAGTAGATGCAATAACAGAATAGTCCCCATTTTCATCGGTTGCGTATACCGCTTTCGAATTATTCGCATACGTTGAGATATTATCTTGTGGGACCTTACTTACGTCCATTACACCACCTTCAATTGCATGAAAGCGGTAGAGAAACGCCCACTTTCAGGTACATAACACAACACTATGTCACCCACCTTTAATGAACCAGAATGAAACAGTTCTTCCAACATAATATAAATAGACGCCGATCCCGTATTCCCTTTAGAGGACAAATTAGTAAACCAACGATCTTGTGGAATATCACAACCCGCTTCTACCATCCCTTCATATAAGCGATCTCGAAAATAACCTGAAGAGTAATGAGGAACAAAATAGGTAATGCTTTCTGGATTTACTTTGCCATTCTCAATCAACTCTTTAAGGGGCTTAATAACGGTGTACTCAACAATATTTTCGTTAAGTTGCTTAACATCTTGTTTAACCGAGAAGATAGAATGATCAAGCCACGCTTGAGATTCGTACTCACGCCATCCTTTTAAGCTACCATCATCTTGCTTATCCGCTCCTGCATACATACATGCATCGAGTTCATTCGCGTAAGATTTCTGCATCATCCATTCAATTTCTAAAGAGATAGAATCGACATTTGGTTTAGATGTCAGTAAAGCGGCACCGGCACCATCACTCAGCATCCAACGTAAAAAATCTTTTTCAAATGCGATTTCTGGCTGACGTTCTAATTCACTAACCACCGTCTCAATTTCTGCCTGAAACTTATTCGCACGCATCATGGCTGACGCATTTTCAGAACCTGTCACCACGGCATTATTACTCTGACCACTCAATATAGACATGTAGCCATATTTCAATGACATGGTGCCAGAAAGACAGATACCAGAGGTAGCAATCACTTCACAAGCAGGGATCTTTAACTCGCCATGTACCATTAAAGCGTGATTAGGTAAAATCTGATCGGCAATCGTCGTACCGCAAGCCAATAACTCAGTATGATTAATATCAAACGATACTGAATTTAGTTTTCTAATTGCCTCCGCGGTTAACTCGGTATTGGTGTGTGTCGTTTCACCCGTTTCTGGGTTTATCGCATAATAGCGTTGTTTGATTTTGTTAGAGCGTAATATAAGATTTTTTGCACGAGAAGGACGAGAGCCCACTTGCCCAAGGACGTGTTCTATTTCTTTATTATTAACGGCTTCATTCGGCAGAAAAGCCTGAATATCGTTAATATATACTTTGTTATTCATTCTAACGTCCTGATGGTTTTTCATAATAAGTGATGCTTTCTTCAACCGCTTTTTTTCTAAAAGGAGAGATTAATTTTTTTACTAACAAGTTTATCGGCACTAACGTTAGAACCATTAAAGCAAGAAATACGGCGTATATAGTAATGACTATTTTTCGTGGAAAGGAGCCCGGTTTACCCGATTTTTGAATTAACTTTCCCCACACCATGAATGAACGCGTGGCGATTTTTTCAGACCCAACCAATTTCCCATTTACTGTCACAGCATTGAGCTTCGTCAATAAGGGTTCTTTATTCTTTTCTAAATCATTATCTAATGCAGAGACTAAGCGATGACCAAAACGTTCGCTTTCTTTTAGGTCTTTTTCTGATACACCCGCTGCGGGAAATACCCAAAACGGATCTTTTTTTCCGGTAAGCAACCAGCGAGGAGTTGTAATAAAAGCGTATATAGACCCGCCTTGATCCGTTAATACGGCATTATCAATCAGCGTACCACCTAGATCGGCAATAACCGCTTTCATTTTCTCTTGTGCCATTACCCACATATCACGACAAGCAATGAAAGTAACAACTGGTTTACCTTCAATAAGCGCTTTAGCCTGTGGTGTTTTTAAAAAACCAGTGATTGGAATGGAGGGCGACAAAAACCACACCGTATAACCTAAAATAATTAAGTCATATTCATCGTCTAAATCCTCAGCAGGTTTTACTTCGCAGCCATTCATATAGATAGCTTCGGGGAATGCATCAAAAAAAGGATAAAACGACCAAGGGTATGGGTATTTATTGATAGGTTCAACACAGTGATAATCCACTTTTACTGAATCAGTTTGACGTAAAGGGGCAGTTGCTAAGTCAACAAATTTTGCTAATTGTCCACTTTGAGAGTGAGAAATAACGAGAACTTTTTTCATAAAAGAGACCTAAAACAACTTTAAGAGCTTATTAGTTGCGAGGTATTTTATAGCATCTATATTTAATATAAATAGCTAATCATTAGATTTAACAAAATGTACGGCGTCATTTGGTTATTTTATATAAATATCAATAAAGATTAACTGATGTTACTTCGAAAAATCACATAACCCTTGATATATCGCTTAACAAAAAGACAGCATACAAACTATATGCATTTATTTAACAAACTTAATTAGGGATATCATGAACAAGCTCGTATTAATTATTCTGTGTGTTTTACTTCCTCCTGTCGGTGTTTTCTTTGCTAAAGGCGTAGGTAAAGATCTATTGATCAATATCATTCTAACTGTCTTTTTCTGGATACCAGGAATGATTCATGGTCTTTGGATCGCAACTCGATAATCATAACTATTTAAACAATAAAAAAGCGAAGCTAATATAGCTTCGCTTTTTCTATTTAATACACGATATTTAAGCCGCGTTAACTTGCCATTTCTTACGTAATGCTTTTGCGGCTTTTACCATGTTTTCAAGCGCAGCTTCTGTCTCTTTCCAGTTTCGAGTTTTAAGGCCACAATCTGGGTTCACCCATAAACGCTCTACAGGAACTTTCGCTGCTGCTGTCTCAATTAAACCGATAATCCATTCTTCACTTGGAATATTAGGTGAGTGAATATCATAAACACCCGGTCCAATTTCGTTTGGATAATTAAAATCTTCAAACGCTTTTAATAATTCCATGTTTGAACGAGACGTTTCAATCGTTATCACATCCGCATCAAGTGCCGCCACCGATTCAATAATCTCATTAAATTCGCTGTAACACATGTGGGTATGAATTTGTGTTTCTGATTTTGCACTGGCTGCTGAGATCTTAAACGCTTCAACTGCCCAATCTAAATACGCTTTTTGATCGCTCTTTTTAATCGGCAAGCCTTCGCGAATCGCTGGCTCATCAATTTGAATAATATTAATGCCCGCTTGCTGAAGATCTGACACTTCGTCACGTAACACGAGAGCTAACTGCTGTGCAATTTCTTTGCGGGTAATGTCTTCACGTGGGAACGTCCAACCAAGAATAGTAACGGGACCCGTCAACATTCCTTTCATTTGTTTTTTCGTTAAAGATTGTGCATATTGAGTCCAATCGACAGTAATTGGGGCTTCACGCTCAATGTCTGCCACCACGATAGCTGGCTTAACACAACGAGAACCGTAACTTTGAACCCAACCAAATCGTGTTGCTTGAAAGCCATTTAAGTGCTCCGCAAAGTATTCAACCATGTCATTACGCTCTGCTTCACCATGCACCAGCACATCAAGATCTAAACGCTCTTGACGCTCTACTGCATCGGCAATATGCCCTTTCATCGCAGCTATATAATCTTGCTCATTCAATTTACCTGCACGATACGCACTACGCTGTTGACGAATATCAGACGTTTGTGGGAATGAACCAATGGTTGTGGTTGGTAATAATGGTAACCCTAATTTTTCAGCTTGATGCTGCGCTCGTACTGAATACGCTTCTGCGCGCTCTGCCAATGCTGGGGTAATCGCCGATAAGCGCTGTTGCACTGCCGGTTTATTAATGTGATCTGCGGTTTCTCGTTCTCGTAATGGTTGACTGTATTGATGACACGCTAGAATTGCGTTTTGGTTGCCATCAAGTGCATCCCCCAACAATGTCACTTCTTTTAGTTTCTGCTTAGCAAACGCAAACCACTGCGTTGTTTCTTGTGATAATTCCGTTTCTTGCTCCAAATCTACAGGGCTATGCAGCAGAGAACACGAACTTGCAATCCATAACTTCCCCCCCAGTTTCGCTTTTACTGGCTCTAGTTTTTCATGCAAGCGCTCTAAATCTGCTCGCCATACATTTCGACCATTGACAGCACCAACAGACAATACCCAGTCTTTAGGTAATGCATTCACAATAGTATCTAATTGCTTAGGAGCTGCTGATATATCAATGTGTAACCCATTAACGGCTAGCTCTGTAATTTTATCTAAATGATGTTCAACACCATCAAAATAAGTGGTTAGAAGTAACTTCACATCACTTTGGATCACTTGATAAGCAAGCTTGAAGGAATCTGCCCATGCTTTTGGTAATTCAAGCGCTAAAATAGGTTCATCAATTTGAACCCATTCAACACCCAATGCTGATAATTTTGAGAAAATAGCTTGGTATGCCGTTAATACACGCGGTAATAATGAAAGACGATCAAACCCTTGCTCAACTTCCTGATCGTTAATTTCTTTACCTAACCATAAGTAGCTTAGTGGGCCTAAAAGTACGGGTTTAACGGTATGACCTTGTTTTTGTGCTTCTGAAATTTCTTCAAACAATTGTGACCAACTGACGTTGAATTTATCGTCTTTTGAAAACTCAGGAACAATATAATGATAATTGGTGTTGAACCATTTCGTCATGTCTGAAGCCGCTTCACCACAACCACAGCTATTTTGTGATTGACCGCGGCCAACTCTAAATAAGGTATCTAAATCAGGAAAACCGGTATTGTGACGTGCAGGTACATGACCTAATAATAAACTTGTCGTTAATACATGATCATACCAAGCAAAATCACCCGCAGTAACAAAATCCAATCCAGACGCCGCCTGATCATTCCAATGACGCTGACGAAGCTCACTGCCTACTGATAATAATTCTTTTTGTTCGATCTCTCCGCGCCAGTATTTCTCTTGTGCGAACTTAAGTTCACGTTGAGCGCCTACTCGTGGATAACCTAAAATATGCGTTACTGTTTTTGTTTTCAATTCTGTTGTCATTGCTCTAATTCCCTTAGCCGTTTGGATGGCTAAACAATGACTCTTTTCTTTACCTAGCACAACGGAGAAATATTCACATTGATTATGAATTTATTTCAACAACAATAATTTTTTAATTAAAGTATTAACATCATTTAGCCGTCTAGATGTTTACTTTGACGATTTTTCACTTTACTGTGAAGATTATTGAACTGACTCAAACGGAACTTGAGGAATTATAATGATTGAATTAAAACACCTAAAAACCTTAGTCACACTTAGAGATACGGGATCATTAACCGCAACAGCGAATGCCCTACACCTCACTCAATCAGCACTGTCTCATCAATTAAAAGATTTTGAAACTCGCCTTGGTGGCACTGTTTTTTTACGAAAAACACGCCCTGTAAAATTTACATCTGAAGGTGAAATACTGTTAACGCTTGCTGATGATATTCTGCCTAAAATGGCCAGAGCTGAATATGACATCGCAAGTTTAAAAGAAGATCTTCATGGAAGACTGCACATGGCTATCGAATGTCATTCTTGCTTTCAGTGGTTAATGCCAGCAATTAAAGAATATCAAGTCGGTTGGCCAGAAGTAGAATTGGATTTTTCATCTGGTTTTGGTTTTGAACCTTTACCTGCATTAGTTAATGGAGATTTAGATCTGGTTATCACTTCTGATATTCAACCTCGTAATGAAGTGCATTACGAGCCTTTGTTCGATTTTGAAATGCGCCTGGTCATGGCAACCAATCACCCTCTTGCAAGTAAAGAATACATTGAACCGGAAGATTTGATCGATCAAACCATGATGACGTACCCAGTACAAAAGCAACGCTTGGATGTGGTTAAGCATTTTTTATCGCCAAACAACGTTGAACCCGCTAAATGGAAGCAGGCAGAAAACACATTAATGTTAATACAGATGGTATCCGCAGGATTAGGGGTTGCAGCATTGCCGAATTGGGCAATTAGCGAATTTTCACGACAGGGGTTGATTGAAAGTAAACCATTAGGGAAAGGGTTATGGCGAAGATTGTTCGCTGCCGTTAGAGACAGCGAACATGATAAAAAATATTTACAAGCATTTTTCTCTACTGCGAAACAGCAGAGCCAGAGTCATTTAGATGGTATTAAAATGACTTAAATGAGGTATGTTTAAAATCATTTATTCTTAAATTGATTCGTTAATGGGTCATATTTATAACCCAAGCCACTGAGCTTGTCTTGAACTCCTTCTGTATCAAGCTCATACATTCTGGATAATTCTTCTAGACTGTGACATTCCAATCGCAATTTTTCGTTAATGATGCCGAGCAGAATTCCACTTTCTAGGCCATGAGCATTACTTAAATCCAATCTTCACCCTCCATGTTGCTTAAGAGACAAGATTAGAATAGACCAGATTTTGGAAGTAAGGCGTGGGCTACATCACAAAAAACAACTGAAATTGATAATAACCAGAAATAGCCATAATAATGCTTGCTGGTACTAAAAATTGCCATTTAGCGGCTTGCTTATTAAACAAATGAAAGTTCCATAAACCAAGGCTCAGTAACATCAGTCCTAAACCAATCCCCAACTTAACGGCCATTCTGTCTAAGAAAATTTCATGAATACTTAGGGTTTGACATAGTAAAATAACAACCATCACTATTCCGCTAATAATTCCACTGATGGGTAATAATCGATGAAATGCCTGTAAGCGAGTTCGTGCCAACGTTAATAAAAGATGAGTTAACAGAGCACCAAACAAGAAAGGACCAATAAGAGCAAAAAACAATTGCGTAAATGAGCCAGAGCCTAACGCTAAGTTAACAAAACTTGCGGCTGCAAACCCATTCGCTAGAGCCATAATAATTAGAGGCCCTTTATCTCGAGTTTTACTGGTTTTAACACTAAAATAAAACCCAGCAATGGCAATAGCAGGAATAAGGTTAATGGCAAAAACCATCGCGTAAGTCATCCCAACCCCCGCAATAAGACACCAACCTAAAATTAATACTGGTAACCATTTGTGAATGCGTCCTCGTTGACCAGGACAAATATCACCTTTATGCAAAATAATAGTTAACAGGATTTGTGCACCTAACAGTGCAGGAATAAGAATATATTGTAAGGTTTGAAAAAACATAATTACGCCACTGGATTAGAATAACGCTAGTATAAACCCTATTTTAACTTCGTCTAGTGACGGTGAAAAAACAACCATACCTACTCAACATCTCAAAACATCACATCATCTCTTTCAACTTATTATCCTTTTATAGCAACAAGAACAACAAGCTAATAGCATGTTATTAACAAAATTAATTATTGTTTGTTTTAGATCATAATGAAGTTAACTAGGTGATGTGCCACAAACAAAACTTAGGTAAGTTTCTATTATGAAATGTGTAAGAAAGTGTATGTAAGTTACACAATTTTTGTATTTTTGAAACTTTATAGAAGGAAATTCCATGTTGGAGTTAATGATTGGTTTAGTGATCACCGTTTTGGTTGGTTACTTTATTGTCAAAGGATATAAGGCTGCCGGTGTTCTACTGACTGCGGGTTTAGCGTTATTAATGATTGCGGGTTTATTAGGTCATACTGTTTTACCAGCTAAAGTTGCGACAACAGGTAACTTATTAACAGACGCATTAGAATACGTGAAATACATGCTGCAATATCGTGGGGGCGGCTTGGGTATGCAAATCATGCTACTTTGTGGTTTTGCTTCTTACATGACTCACATTGGCGCAAATAATGTCGTTGTTAAACAATTTTCTAAACCATTAGCATTTATTAAATCACCTTATGTGTTACTTGTAGCGGCTTACATTGTGGCATGTTTAATGTCTCTTGCTGTAAGTTCGGCAACAGGTCTTGGTGTGCTGTTAATGGCGACCCTTTTCCCAATGATGACAGCAATGGGTATTTCTCGCCCAGCAGCAGTAGCCGTTTGTGCTTCACCAGCCGCAATCATTCTTTCTCCGACCTCTGGTGATGTTATTGTTGCAGCAGAAAAGTCTGGCCTTCCTTTACATACCTTTGCGGTTGAAACGGTATTACCAGTTTCTATCTGTGCAATCATTGTAATGGCAGCCGCCGCTTTCTTCTGGAACAAATATCTAGATAAGAAAGAAAACACGCCAATGGAAAAAGTGGATATTTCGGCAATGGAAGTAAACGCGCCTTCTTATTATGCGATTTTGCCTTTCTTGCCAATTGTGGGTGTTTTTATCTTCAACGGTGAAACGATCCCTGGTTTATCTTTAGATATTTATACTATCGTTGTAGCGTCTATCTTTATTGGCGCAATCGTCAATTTCATTACTAATCGCTTTAACGGCAGAGCAACACTTGAAGATTTAGAATCATGCTACGAAGGCATGGCCGATGCGTTCAAAGGTGTGGTAATGCTATTGGTAGCCGCAGGCGTATTTGCACAAGGTCTAATGTCAGTAGGTGCCATTGATAACCTACTTCACCTTGCTGATTCTGCTGGTGCTGGTGGTATGGCGTTAATGCTTCTTCTTACTGGTTTAACCGTAGCTGCTGCAATTGCTACCGGTTCGGGTAACGCACCATTCTATGCCTTTGTTGAGCTTGCTCCACAACTTGCGGATAAAATGGGCCTAAGCCCTGCATTCTTAATCATTCCGATGCTTCAAGCATCTAACCTTGGTCGTACTATTTCACCGGTATCAGGGGTTATCGTTGCGACATCTGGTATGGCTAAAATCAGTCCATTTGAAGTAGTTAAACGTACTTCTGTCCCTGTAATCTGCGGTTTAATTACGGTTATCGTAGGTACAATGGTACTGGTTCCTATGTACGTATAACTAAGAAAAAACCATATTAACGCCAGCAGTGTAAAACTACTGGCGTTTTTTATTACAGTAGGCACCTTTATCACAAAGAATTTACAGTTTGCTCACCCAAAATGCATCGATAGCCTATATATTTACCTCAAATATGAATCTACAATTAATAGGTAAATTAGTAATGATTAGACAAACAGCCATCCTTGTCGCTCTCTTTCTCTCCGCCACTTCTGTCGCTTATCTTTACCGTTTATTTTTATAATCTTTCTTCACATAATTCTCTTACTTAGAAAGGGGCCTTTCTTTTCTGGTTAAAACACTCTCAAATCGGTATAATTCGGCCTCCAAATTCTGAGGTGAACTAATGCACAACGTAACTCCAATAAACGAATACCCGAAATTCTGGGCAGAATGCTATGGAACAGCCCCTTTCTTTCCGACATCTCGTAAAGAAATGGACCAACTTGGTTGGGATAGCTGCGACATTATCATTGTAACTGGGGATGCGTATGTGGATCACCCAAGTTTTGGTATGGCGATCATCGGACGTTTGCTAGAAGCACAAGGCTTCCGCGTTGGTATCATTGCCCAGCCAAAATGGGAAAACAAAGACGAGTTCATGGCTCTTGGTCAACCAAACTTATTCTTTGGTATCACTGCGGGTAACATGGATTCCATGATTAACCGTTATACCTCGGATAAAAAACTTCGTCACGATGATGCTTACACTCCAAACAATGAAGGCGGTAAGCGCCCTGATCGTGCGGTATTAGTCTATTCTCAACGTTGTCGTGAAGCATTTAAAGATACCCCTATCGTATTGGGTGGTATTGAGGCAAGCCTTCGTCGTTTAGCACATTATGATTACTGGTCTGACAAAGTTCGCCGTTCTGTATTATTTGATGCAAAAGGCGACATTCTTCTGTTTGGTAATGCGGAACGTGCGTTAGTTGAGGTTGCTCACCGTCTTGCTAGTGGTGAAGACGTGAAAACAATGACCAACATCCGTGGTACTGCCGTTAACCTCGCAGCCGAACCTGAAGGATTTAAAATCATTGATTCGTCTCGTATTGAGAAACCAGGCAAAGCTGCTTTTGTTCCTATCAATCCATACGCGACAGAAGAGCAATGCGAAACTAATAAAGCTGAGGTGAAAGAAGAGCAACCACAAGTTATTACGGTAACCGCTTCTCGCCATGATTCAAAAACAACAGCAATTCGCATTCCACCGTTTGAAAAATTAAACAGTGACCGTATTCTTTATGCTCATGCTAGTCGTATTATGCATTTAGAAACGAACCCATATTCTGGTCGTGCATTAATCCAACGTCATGGTGATCGTGAGTTATGGGTAAACCAAGCGCCAATTCCTCTGACAACAGAAGAAATGGATTTTGTGTTTGATCTGCCTTATGCGCGCGTACCACACCCTATGTATGGCAAAGCAAAAATCCCTGCGTATGAGATGATTAAAACATCAGTCAACATTATGCGTGGTTGTTTTGGTGGTTGTTCGTTCTGTAGTATTACAGAGCACGAAGGTCGTATCATTCAAAACCGCTCTAAAAAATCAATTCTTAATGAATTAGAAGAAATTCGCGACAAGGTTCCTGGATTTACCGGTACGATCTCAGATCTTGGTGGCCCAACAGCAAATATGTACCGTTTAGGTTGTTCAATACCAAAAGCGGAAGCAACGTGTCGTCGACCATCTTGTGTTTTCCCTAAGATCTGTGACAAGTTAAATACCGATCACGTACATACGATTGATTTGTACCGTGAAGCACGCCAAGTAAAAGGCATAAAGAAAGTCTTAATTGCCTCAGGTGTTCGTTACGACTTAGCGATTGAATCGCCAGAATACGTACGCGAGTTAGTGACTCACCACGTTGGTGGTTACTTAAAAATTGCCCCTGAACATACTGAAAAAGGCCCATTAGATCTTATGATGAAGCCTGAGATGGGGTCATACGATCGCTTCAAAACAATGTTTGAGAAATACAGCAAAGAAGCAGGTAAGAAACAATATCTGATCCCTTACTTTATCTCGGCTCACCCGGGCACAGAAGATGAAGACATGCTGAATCTAGCGATGTGGCTGAAAAAGAACAACCTTGAGTGTGATCAGGTTCAGAACTTCTATCCATCACCAATGTGTAATGCAACGTCAATGTATTACTCAGAAACCAACCCACTAAAACGCGTTAAATATAAAAAACGTGAAGATGTGACCGTTGCAAAAGGTGAGCGTCAACGCCGACTGCACAAAGGCCTATTGCGTTATCATGATCCTAAAAACTGGAAAATGATCCGTGAAGCATTAACTGAGATGGGTAAAAAGCACCTTATTGGTGACAAACCACACTGTTTAGTACCTGAACATGACATTGATACACAAACACCGGCTGAACGTCGTCAAACTGGTCGTCATGGCGCAAAACGCTTTGCAACTAAGCATACGCAAGCGCAGTTTGATGGTGATCCTCGTACTAGCAATAATCGCAGTGGTCAAAATAATAGTAACCGCAGTGGCAAGCCTGCTACACAAGGACAGCAACAAAACCGTACAGGGAATTCTGGTTCAGATAAACCAGCCTCTAGCGGTCAAAAGAATGGGGTTCGCAACGGTTATTCAAACAACAAACCAAGTGGTAATGGCAAACCTGGTAGCAGTAAACCTACTGCAAATAAGCCAAACGGTTCAGCACCAAAACGTAATAAACCAAAACACCGTTAATTACGGTTTCTTAAATAGAACAAATTAACATGCATAAAAAAAGCGAACCTTGTCGGTTCGCTTTTTTATTATCTGAACAATGAATAATTTATCTCCCATTAATGAGAGACAAATCCCTCATCAACGGAAGCTAATATTATTTCCAGATGTATAAGTTAAACAGTTTCTTACCACGCTTAATCACGCTGTACTTACCGAATAATGCGTCTTCTTTTTTCAAAATCACTTCAGCATCAGCCACTTTTTCACCATTCACTGAAACCGCACCGTTACCGATAAATTCACGCGCCATCTTATTTGATTTTGCTAGTTCAGATTGAGTCAGTACTTCAACGATAGTTTGCTCAGAAGCCTCAAGTTCAGTCGTTGGTAGACCATCTTGTGCTAATTGTGCTAAATCGGTTTCAGTTAGAGAGGCTAAGTCACCAGAGAATAACGCGGCTGTAATGCGCTCAGAAGACGCTAAACCTTCTTCACCATGCACTAAGCGAGTGACTTCTTTAGCTAGTACACCTTGGCCAGCAGGACGACCTTGTACACTTTTGTCACTCTCTTCAATAGCAGCAATCTCATCAACAGATAAGAATGTGAAGAAACGTAAGAAATCATATACATCAGCATCTGCTGTTCCCAACCAGAATTGGAAGAATGCGTATGGTGACGTTTTGCTTGGGTCTAACCAAATTGTACCTGATTCTGTTTTGCCGAATTTAGTACCGTCTGATTTAGTCACTAGAGGTAGCGTTAGGCCGAATACTTTATTACGGTTCATACGGCGAGTTAGATCGATACCGCCAGTAATGTTACCCCATTGATCAGAACCACCGATTTGAAGCGTACATTCTTTCGCTTTATTCAATGCAGCAAAATCGTATGATTGAAGTAGCATGTAGCTGAATTCAGTAAATGAAATACCAGAACCTTCACGGTCAATACGCTGCTTCACTGATTCTTTTTGAATCATTGCGTTTACGCTGAAGTGTTTGCCGATATCACGCATGAATTCGATTACATTGATTTCACCAATCCAATCTAGGTTATTCACCACTTCTGCGCCATTTTTTGATTCATTAAAATCAACAAATGCAGACACTTGTGCACGGATTTTATTAACCCAATCACCAACAACATCTGATGTATTTAATTGACGCTCAGCCGCTTTAAAGCTTGGGTCACCAATTAGGCCAGTTGCACCGCCAACAAGTGCTAATGGCTTATGACCTGCTTGTTGAAAACGTTTAAGCACTAAAAGAGGAACAAGGCTACCAATATGTAAGCTGTCTGCTGTCGGATCGAAACCACAATAGAGAGTACGACAGTCTGTAGATAGGTGCTCAGCAAGTTCTTCATCTGCTGTACACTGTGCAATAAGCCCACGAGCTTTTAAATCCTGCAATAATTCATTTGTTGCTGTCATAGATAACCTACTTGTACTCTAAATTTCGGTATAAAAAAGAAGTCTCGATTTTACACATTTAGCGGCTAAATAACAGAGTTAGTGACTAAAAAGGCACTTCGTCGCCGTATCAATCTCTTATGATTAATTAATATCAAATATTCTCGTTACAATTGCTTTCATTTCCAGATTAGAAAAGTTCAAATTTTGACCTATATTTACGTCATAAAGTGTCATTTTGTGATGCCTAACTCAAACCTAAATAATGGTTATTTGCTAGGTATTGAATCTGCTAACTATGCCCATATTTCATTAGTAGGTGTTGCTAAGATACGCTTTACTTAGTTGCTATTTCTTTCTATCTTGCTAAGGAAAAAGAATGAAAAAGTTTGCCCGCGCTGCCGTCTTAATGGTTCTCGTCTTTGGACGACCTCAAGTACAAGCAGCCTCTTTAATTGAGTCCATTGAACCTGATTTTCAAGAAGCTAACCAATCAGAATTAGATCGCCATCATGTCCTTCATAGCTTAAATGGCCTACTTTCTATTGAAAGTTGGAACCAGTTTTCACATCAACCTTATTCCGATTTCGACATCTTAAATTCTAAAGCTCATCAAGCTCAACGAGAGTTAGAAAATATTTGTAAAGAAACCGCTCTGATTTCAAATACTCAGCCTCAATTTGCTGGCGTAAAAAGTAGCGAGCGCGCTTTATTAAAAATAGAGCAAGAATTAAGCGGGCAGGTAAATAAGCTCACAGACATCGCACGAGCAACCATCGTCGCTGATTCCATTCCTGATCTCGTGACTGCTTATGAATCATTAAATAGAGAAACAACCATACTGAGTGTAACGAATCGTTTTTCAACACCTGCTAAATCAGGGTATCGAGATATAAAACTATTAGTTGAATTGCCAAAAACAAAACTCGTTGCAGAAGTCCAATTGCATTTAAAAGACATCGCGATTGTTAAGAATGGCGCTGAACATAAAATTTACGAAGAAATACAAAATATGGAACGTCTTGTATTTGTCGAGGACAGGAAATTCACTGAATTTGAACAAGCACGCATAACAAAACTGAGAGCATTATCTCAATCTTTATATGCTAACGCTTGGAAATCTTACCTCCCAACACAAGCTCTGGCTTAATCATAAAAAAAGCCTTTTCTGTATTAGAAAAGGCTTACATTTTTTATCACACTGGATAATTAAACTTGATCACGCAATGCATCAATCGTGAGTTTTGCTTGCTGTTTAAAGTGTGCTCTTTCGCTATTATCTACAGGCGAAGCTTGAGGTAAAGGAACTTTCATTGCATTTACCGCTCGCCCATTTTTAATCAGCTCATAATGCAGGTGTGGCCCTGTTGAGCGTCCTGTATTACCACTTAATGCAATTTTATCGCCCATAGATACTTTCTGCCCTTTCTTCACCAAAATCTTACTCAAGTGAAGGTAACGCGTCATGTATTCACGGCCATGCTTAATAATCACATAATTACCCGCTAAAGGATGGTGTAAAGCTCGAACAACCACTCCATCACCCGTCGCATAAACAGAGGTGCCTACTGGAGCTGCAAAGTCTGTCCCATTATGTGGTGAAATACGCCCTGTAATTGGGTGTTTTCGGTATGGGTTAAATGGCGAACTGATTCTAAAACGCTCATGTGTTGGATAACGATCCAATGCTCGGTTTAAACTTCGGCCTTGAACATCATAATAATGACCATCCGTATGTTTCAGTAAGGTAATTTCTCTACTGCCATTTTTGTACAGTACCGCTTCAACTTCACCAGATGACACTGCCTTTCCATCAATAAATTCTTTATTTATCTCAACCGCAAATTTATCACCTTTACGTGCTTCTCTGCCAAAATCAAATTTCCACTGTAATTGCTTAGCCAATGTTTGAATTTGTCCAGGCGTTAATCCTGCTGAACGTGCTGAGTTATAAAAGTTACTCGTCACTCTGCCCGTTAGAAATACCGGTTTAATTTCACCTTTCTCTTCTAACTGCGTAAATGTGTATTTATCACCACTCCACGCGTAAACATCAGTGTCTTTTATATTACGATGAATTTTAAGTTCAGTTAATTTTCCATCATTATCTTGCTGCCATTCAAGATCAGCACCAACTCTCATGTTCGCTGCTGACTTATTCACATCCAATAATGAATACATATCCGCCATTGGTAGCGCATATTGTTTGAATATTTCACCGAGTGTTTCACCGCTTGCCACAGTATGAGAATGCACAGTATCTGCTGCATCTAACTGTTTATCGAGTTCATCTTTAGGTGCATTGAAATTAGGATCATCTTGTTCAAAGATTGTCTCAACAGGTTCACTGTTTTGATCGGCTAATGTTTGAAGATTATCACTTGATAATGACACTTCATTTCGACCTTGAACTGATGAGGAAGTACCTAGACTGTGGGTAGGTTCCCAAATTAAGATAACGCAGGTAAACAGAGATAAAGACAATAAAATAAACTTATGTCTTTTTGATAATGTACCTACTTTAGCCGCGATGGCTTTTTTATATTTTATTGACTTAGACAACGTGATAACTCATTACTGATGGTTGATAGAAATATAAAATAAGCCCCATTTTCATCCGCTTGCTGTATGGCTAAAGGATCAAGTTCCCCTTTATGCACTTCTGTTCCTCTGGTAATTGTAGTCACAATTGCCGGTTCAAACTGAGGTTCAGAAAAAACACATACCGCTTGTTGATTTAAAAGTGATTTTTTTATATTAATCAAAGTTTTTGCACCCGGTTTTCTATCCGGACTCACCGTAAAGTGCCCCAAGTTATTCATTCCAAAATAACGTTCAAAATAACCATATGCGTCATGAAAGACAAAGTAGCCTTTACTCTGCACTGGTTTTAATTGCTTTGAAATAGTCTCCACAGCCTGTGCTAACTTATTTTCAAAGGCTGCAAGATTAGACTTATATTGGTCTTTATTCAATGGATCAATTTTAATCAATTGAACCGTTATCTCTTTTGCGACACCCAAAGCTTCTTTTGGGCCTAACCAAAAATGCGGATCAGTATTGTGATGATGCCCGCTTTCTTCGGCATGATCGTCATGGCCATGTTGATCAAAATGATAAAAATCAACCGAACTAAATTCACTGATCGTGATGACATTTTTTTGGTCCGCTAACACTTTACTTAGGAAAGGTTCTAAATCATTTCCGTACCAAATGATCATATCGGCATTTTTTATTTTTTTAATGTCAGAAGGACGTAATGCATAATCATGTGGAGAAGCACTTTGTGGAACCAAGTAAGAGGACTCCGATACGCCATTTGTCAGTTCTTGCACGATTAGGTTAATCGGTTTCACTGATGACAACACGTTCATTGCTTGAGCTTGAGCGCTTAACAATGTACATAAACATAAGGCAATAAATTGATTTTTTTTACTCATTTTCTTCTCTTAAAAAATGTGATGGCGGTTGGATTTCTAAAATGTTACATTATAACACTTACTAATTGCAAACGACTCTTATTTTAAAATGACTACTTTACTCACTTTACAAGATGTCTGCGTTGTCTTTGATGACCGTCATGTTCTCGATAATATTTCATTATCCATCGAATCAAATAAGATCATTACTTTGATTGGTCCCAATGGTGCAGGTAAATCAACGTTAGTGAAAGCTATTCTCGGTTTGCAAAAACCGACCAGTGGTCAGATTAAAAGAGAAAAAAAATTACGCATTGGTTACGTACCTCAAAAAATACATTTAAATGACTCCCTTCCTCTAACAGTACAAGGCTTTTTGAAGTTAGCGGGAAAATACAGCCAACAAGAATACCTTGATGCATTAAAGCTGGTCGAGGCTGAACATTTACTTAACTCAAATATGCATAAATTATCGGGTGGCGAATCTCAGCGGGTATTACTCGCAAGAGCACTGCTACAACGTCCAGACTTACTAGTACTTGATGAACCAGCCCAAGGTGTCGATGTTCAAGGTCAAATCAGTTTGTATGCGCTAATAGAGTCAATTCGTCATCGTTTTAATTGCGCAATATTTATGGTCTCTCATGATTTGCATCTTGTGATGGCGAAAACAGACGAGGTCATTTGTTTGCAGCATCATATTTGTTGTTCTGGTGCGCCAGAGTCGATCTCTAAACACCCTAAATACATTGCATTATTTGGTCAACAACGAGATCAAGAATTGGCCTTCTACCATCATGACCACCACCACAATCATGATCTTTCTGGTGAACCTACCAATGGTTCATGCTGCAGTAAAAATAAAAAGGCATCATCATGATTGAGTTTTTACTTCCTGCTCTTTTAGCAGGATTAGGCATTGCATTACTTGCAGGGCCATTAGGTTCTTTCGTTGTATGGAGAAAAATGGCCTATTTTGGCGATACTCTCGCTCATGCCTCTTTACTTGGGTTATCTCTTGGCTTTTTATTCGACATCAACTTAAATTTAGCGTTGATCGTCTGCTGTATTGCCATCGCATTATTATTAGTTACGCTACAAAAACAACGTTTAGTCGCAACTGATACCTTACTTGGTATTTTAGCGCATAGCTCTCTCTCGCTAGGACTCGTTGCTGTCAGCTTTTTAGATAATGTGCGTGTGGATTTAATGTCTTATTTGTTTGGTGATTTACTTGCCGTTACTTATGACGACTTAATTTATATTTATACCGGCGTTATCATCGTTTTAGGTTTGATATACATTGTATGGCGCCCACTATTGTCATCCACGATCAGTGAAGAATTGGCTCAAGTTGAGGGAGTAAATGTAGAGTTAATGCGTTTAGTCTTAATGCTAATGGTTGGGTTAGTCATTGCGATATCAATGAAGTTTGTTGGTGCATTAATTATTACTTCGTTGCTAATTATTCCTGCTGCTACCGCTCGACGTTTTTCTCGTTCACCAGAACAAATGGTGCTATTCGCATCAATCTTTGGTTGTATTGCCGTTATTGCAGGTCTTGCCCTTTCTTGGCACTACGATACCCCAGCGGGCCCTTCCGTTGTTGTTTCTGGCGCAGCTATCTTTATGTTATCTCAGTTAAAGAAAACGACTCAATAACAGTCTTAATATAATAAGCTTTAGATGATACCCATAAATAAAAACCCCGAGTTCACAAGAACTCGGGGTTTATTTTTACGGTAATATCAACAGTTGATTACCAACCAGTGATTTCACGTAATCCTTTACCGATATCAGCAAGGCTCTTAACTGTTTTAACACCTGCAGCTTCAAGTGCTGCAAACTTATCTTCAGCAGTGCCTTTACCACCAGAGATGATTGCACCAGCATGCCCCATACGCTTACCAGGAGGCGCGGTAACACCTGCAATGTAAGAAACTACAGGTTTAGTTACATTATGCTTAATGAACTCAGCCGCTTCTTCTTCCGCTGTACCACCGATTTCACCAATCATTACAATTGCTTCAGTCTCTGGATCTTCTTGGAATAGCTTTAGGATATCAATGAAGTTTGAACCCGGAATTGGGTCACCACCAATACCAACACACGTTGATTGGCCGAAACCTTCATCCGTTGTTTGCTTCACGGCTTCATAAGTCAATGTACCTGAACGAGAGACAATACCTACTTTACCTTTTTTATGAATGTGACCAGGCATAATACCAATCTTACATTCATCAGGAGTAATTACACCCGGACAGTTAGGACCGATCATCACAACACCTTCAGCATCTAGACGAACTTTAACGTCAAGAAGATCAAGCGTAGGAATACCTTCTGTAATCGTTACGATTAATTTGATGCCCGCATCGATTGCTTCAAGAATCGCATCTTTACAAAAAGGTGCTGGTACATAAATAACAGAAGCGGTTGCGCCAGTTGCTTCAACTGCATCACGAACGGTGTTAAATACAGGAAGGCCTAAATGAACTTGACCACCTTTGCCTGGTGATACGCCACCAACCATTTTTGTTCCGTAATCAATTGCTTGCTCTGAATGGAATGTTCCTTGGCCACCAGTGAAACCTTGGCAGATAACTTTTGTATCTTTATTAATTAGTACAGACATTATTTGCCCTCCGCAGCAGCAACAACTTTTTCAGCCGCTTCAGTTAATGAAGTAGCCGCAATGATATTTAGGCCACTTTCAGCCAGTTTTTGTGACCCTAGTGGTGCGTTATTACCTTCAAGGCGAACAACAACAGGCACTTTTACACCCACTTCTTCAACCGCACCAATAATGCCATCAGCAATAAGGTCACAGCGAACAATACCACCAAAGATGTTAACCAAAACCGCTTTTACATTGCTGTCTGATAAGATGATCTTAAAGGCTTCTGTTACACGCTCTTTTGTTGCACCGCCGCCAACATCTAGGAAGTTAGCAGGTTGGCCACCGTGTAGATTCACGATATCCATTGTGCCCATAGCAAGGCCTGCACCATTTACCATACAACCAATGCTGCCATCTAGGGCAACGTAGTTTAATTCCCATTGTGCTGCATGTGCTTCGCGCTCATCTTCTTGAGATGGATCATGCATTTCACGCAGTTTTGGTTGACGGTACATAGCATTAGAATCAATGTTAATTTTACCATCTAGACACAGAAGGTTACCTTCTGCCGTTACCACAAGTGGGTTAATTTCAAGTAGCGCTAAATCATACTGAGCAAACATGTTGCCAAGACCTAGAAAGATCTTAACGAATTGCTTAATTTGATCGCCTTCAAGACCAAGTTTAAAGGCTAATTCACGGCCTTGGAAAGCTTGAGGACCAACTAATGGGTCAATAGCCGCTTGATGAATTAACTCTGGAGTTTCTTCAGCAATCTTCTCAATATCCACACCACCTTCAGTCGATGCCATGAACACGATACGACGCGTAGCACGGTCAACAACCGCACCTAGGTATAATTCATTTGCAATATTTGATGCTTCTTCAACCAAGACTTTCGTTACTGGTTGGCCTTTAGCATCCGTTTGAAAAGTCACTAGGTTTTTACCTAGCCACTTTTGAGCGAATTCTTTAACGCCTTCTTTTGTGTCATGCAGCTCAACACCGCCCGCTTTACCGCGACCACCAGCGTGGACTTGACACTTAACCACTTTTTTCGCAGTGCTTATACGTCCAGCCGCTTCAAAAGCTTCTTGAGCCGTATCACAAGCGTAACCTTCGGGTACAGGAAGGCCGTATTCTGCAAAGAGTTGCTTTGCTTGATATTCATGTAGGTTCATTATGTTCTATCCATTTTATGTTATTCCCTTTAATGGGAATTTTTAATGTCCTAAGACGCTCTAAGGCATCTTTCTATTTTTATCCAATAATGAAGTTGAATAAGAGGCTATCGTGAGCATGATAGCCTTTGTTTATTTCTAGATATTTATTACTAAACGTCTAGTAGTAAGCGAGCAGGATCTTCAAGTAACTCTTTAATCGTTACGAGGAAACCTACTGACTCACGACCATCGATTAGACGGTGATCATAAGAGAGTGCAAGGTACATCATTGGTAGAATTTCTACCTTTCCGTCAACCGCCATTGGACGATCTTGGATTTTATGCATACCTAGAATTGCAGCTTGTGGTGGGTTAATAATTGGGGTCGACATAAGCGAACCAAATACACCGCCATTTGTGATAGTAAAGTTACCACCAATCAAGTCTTCAACCGCTAATTTTCCATCACGGCCTTTGATTGCAAGCTCTTTGATGCCTTTTTCAATATCAGCAAAACCAAGTGCATCACAGTCTTTAAGTACTGGAGTCACTAAACCACGTGGCGTAGATACCGCCATGCTAATATCAAAATAGTTATGATAAATAATATCATCACCATCAATGGATGCGTTCACTTCAGGGTAGCGTTTAAGTGCTTCAGTTACCGCTTTCACATAGAAAGACATGAAACCTAAACGAGTGCCGTGACGCTTTTCAAACTGCTCTTGATACTGCTTACGAAGTTCCATGATTGGTTTCATGTTTACTTCATTAAACGTCGTTAGCATTGCCGTGCTGTTTTTCGCTTCCAATAAACGTCTTGCTACTGTTTTGCGAAGACGAGTCATTGGTACGCGCTTTTGGCTACGATGAGCTAATGGCGCAGCTGGCTCATTAGATACCGTGGCTTTTGCTGATGTTGCTTTTAATGCTGCAACATGTGCATCAACATCTTCACGAGTAATTCGACCACCAACACCGGTGCCTTTTACATCTGATGCTTTAATGTCATGCTCACCAAGTAAACGACGTACCGCAGGGCTTAATGCGTCATTTTTCTCTTCTGCTAACGATGCGGTGTGACGTTTATCAGGAGAAGACTCCGTCTCATTCGTCACATCTTTTGTTGGCTCACCAACAACTGCACCTAGTTTGATTTTAGCAAGCAACTGTTTAGAAAGAACCGTCGCACCTTCATCTTCAAAAATAGCTTCGAGTACACCAGCTTCAGGAGCCGGTACTTCAAGAACCACTTTATCTGTTTCAATATCTACAAGTATTTCATCACGCTCAACTGCATCACCAGGTTGTTTATGCCATGTTGCTACAGTAGCGTCTGCTACAGATTCAGGTAAATCTGGAACCAGAATTTCGATTGTCATATCCGTTTTCCTATACTTTCTAGTTCTTATCTAGGGTCAGAGCGTCTTCAACTAACGCTTTTTGTTGTTTCACGTGCACCGACATATAGCCAACTGCCGGAGAGGCAGACGCTGGACGTCCTGCATAGTGTAATATTGCGCTCGCAGGTAATGCTGAACGGAAGTTATGTTGGCTTGAGTACCAAGCACCTTGGTTTTGTGGCTCTTCTTGACACCAAACATAATCCACTACATTTGTATATTGTGCGATGGCGGCTTCTACGTCTTCTTTAGGGAATGGGTAAAGCTGCTCAATACGAACAATAGCAACATCATTCTGTTCATTAGTACGACGCTGCTCTAAAAGATCAAAATAAACCTTACCAGAACAGAACACGACGCGTTTAACTAACGCAGGATCCAGAGCATCGATTTCAGGGATTGCTGGTTGGAAATTACCTTCAGCAAGATCTTCTAGTGACGATGTACATAGAGGATGACGTAGTAATGATTTTGGTGACATTACGATCAATGGACGACGCATTGGACGAACAACTTGACGGCGCAGCATGTGATAAACCTGTGCAGGTGTTGATGGAACAACAACTTGCATATTTTGTTCAGCACACATTTGTAAGAAACGCTCAAGTCGTGCAGATGAATGCTCAGGACCTTGACCTTCATAACCGTGAGGTAATAGCATTGTAAGACCGCACATACGACCCCATTTTTGCTCACCAGAAGAGATAAATTGGTCAATAACCACTTGAGCACAGTTAGCAAAATCACCAAATTGTGCTTCCCAAATGGTTAAACCACTTGGTTCTGCCGTTGCATAGCCATATTCAAACGCAAGTACCGCCGCTTCTGAAAGCACAGAATCATGTACTTCAAATGGGCCTTGCTTATCATGAATATTTGCCAACGGAACATACGTACTCGCATCAGATTGATTATGCAGTACAGCATGACGGTGGAAAAAAGTACCACGGCCAGAATCTTGACCAGTAATACGAATTCGCTGACCCGCATCAACAAGAGTTGCATAGGCTAATGTTTCGGCCATACCCCAATCAATTGCTTTTTCACCTGCAACCATAGAAATACGATCATTACACATCTTATTCACGCGACTGTGTAATTTATGACTGTCTGGGTATTGGCAAACACGCTGACCAAGCTCAACCAAACGATTTTTATCGAATTCGTTAGCCCACTCAATATTCCAATCGTGACCAAGAAATGGAGACCAATCTACATTATGCAGTTGCATTGGACGCCACTCTTTAACCACGACTTCACCATGGTCAAGAGCATCACGATATTCATTAATTAATTGAGTTGTTGTTTCTAGCTCAAGATCTTGACGCGCAATCAATGTATCTGCATACAACTTACGAGGCGTTGGATGTTTTTTGATTTTTTGATACATCAAAGGCTGTGTAGCATTTGGTTCATCAGCTTCGTTATGACCATGACGGCGATAACAAACTAAATCAATCACAACATCACGTTTGAATTCATTACGATAATCAAGAGCAATACGAGTAACAAAAGCAACCGCTTCAGGATCATCCGCATTCACATGGAAAATCGGTGCCTGAACCATTTTAGCAATATCAGTACAATACTGCGTTGAACGCATATCTTTAGGATTCGATGTTGTAAAACCAACTTGGTTATTAATAACAATACGAATCGTACCACCAACATGGAATGCACGAGCCTGAGACATATTGAATGTTTCAGCCACCACACCTTGACCCGCAATCGCAGAATCACCATGGATAGTAATTGGAATGACTTTGTCACCTGCGGCATCATTCAAACGGTCTTGACGTGCACGAACTGAACCGATGACTACAGGGTTAACAATTTCAAGATGAGAGGGGTTAAACGCTAGGGCTAGGTGAACATTACCGCCTGGCGTAGCAAAATCAGAAGAGAAACCTTGATGATATTTTACATCACCAGTACCCCATGATTCGCCATGTTTACCCGCAAATTCATCGAATAAGTCTTGAGGTTTTTTACCAAGGACGTTGATTAACATATTCAAACGTCCACGGTGAGCCATTCCGATAACGATTTCACGACATCCATTTTCACCACCACGGCGAATAATTTCTTTCACCATCGGAACCATGGCATCGCCACCTTCCAATGAGAATCGTTTGGCGCCAGGGAATTTAGCTCCTAAGTAACGCTCTAGCCCTTCGGCGGCAGTTAGCTCTTCAAGGAAGGTTAACTTTTCTTGAGGCGTAAATGTTGGTTTACCCGCAACAGATTCTAAACGTTGTTGGATCCAACGTTTCTCTTCTGTATTAGTGATATGCATGTATTCTGCACCAACAGAACCACAATAAGTGCCTCGTAGTGCTTCATACAAATCAGAAAGCTTCATTGTCTCTTGCCCAGAAGCAAAAGAACCAACATTAAACGTTTCGGAGAAATCGGCGTCAGTTAGATTATGAAAAGCAGGTTCTAACTCTGCAACATATTCATGTTGTTGTAGCTCTAATGGGTCTAAATTCGCATTTTGGTGACCACGGAAACGGTATGCATTAATTAACTGCAAAACACGTACTTGCTTAGCATCTACATCTGGATCATTAACTTGAGCACTAACTTGCTTTGTTTCTTTCGCAAGACGACGGAAATAATCTCGTACAGGGGAATGGGCTTGTTCTGATACACCAGTATTCTCAACTGGAAGTGTATCAAAAACTTCTCTCCATTCATCGCTAACGATTTCCGGGTCACTGAGATAGAGTTCGTAGAGTTCTTCTACGTACGTTGCATTAGCGCCAGCTAAATGTGAAGACTCAAACCATGCCTTCATCACGCTATTCTGCATTATTTTCCCTTAATCCAGTAGTTTCACGTCTATCCCGGTCTTTTGTGCCGGGCTTATAAACTTCAACTTACTCACCGCTTAATAAGATTCATAAAACCAATGAGTAAGTTGAGGGAGTATGGTTATACCGCTTTCTTCAATAGCATGGTCTTAATATGACCAATCGCTTTTGTCGGATTTAACCCTTTAGGACATACACTTACACAATTCATTATGCCATGGCAACGAAAAACACTGAATGCATCGTCTAAATTAGACAAACGTTCGTTTGTTGCGGTATCACGACTATCAATTAACCAACGGTAAGCAGCAAGAAGCCCAGCAGGTCCAATGAACTTATCAGGGTTCCACCAGAATGATGGGCATGATGTCGTACAACATGCGCACATAATACATTCATACAACCCATCTAAGTGTTCACGTTCTTCAGGAGACTGTAGGTTTTCTCTAGAAGGCGGTGTAGCACCATCACTGATTAGGAAAGGTTTCACTTTCTCATAATTTTCATAGAACTGCGCCATATCGACAATTAAATCTCGAACGACAGGTAAGCCTGGTAATGGACGAATAACAAGATCACCTTTACCAATCAACTCTGATAACGGAGTGATACAAGCAAGCCCATTTTTACCATTCATATTTAAGCCATCAGAACCACATACACCTTCACGACATGAACGACGGAATGATATTGTAGGATCTTGCTCTTTTAATAAGATAAGTGCATCTAGCACCATCATATCAGAGCCTTCTTCCACTTCTAACGTATACGCCTTCATATGAGGGGCATTATCTACATCCGGATTATAACGGTAGATTGAAAAATTCAATTTCATCTTTCTGCCCTCTCTTAGTACGTACGTGCTTTAGGTGGAAATGCTTCACGATGGATAGGCTCCATGTTTACACTACGCTTTGTCATTGATTCCGTCTCAGGATTATATACTGAGTGACATAACCAATTTGCATCATCACGTTCAGGAAAATCAAAACGAGCGTGCGCGCCACGGCTTTCTGTACGGTAGTTAGCTGCAACCGCGGTTGCAAATGCCGTTTCCATCAAGTTTTCTAACTCTAAACATTCGATACGTTGAGTGTTAAATTCTGTTGATTTATCGGCAAGATAAGCATTTTTCAAACGCTCACGAATCGCTTTAAGCTCTTCAAGACCTTTAGCCATTGCATCGCCTTCACGGAATACCGAGAAGTTATTTTGCATACATTGTTGTAAGTCTTTGCGGATTTGAACTGGGTCTTCACCACCCGTACTGTTCTCCCAACGATTGTAACGATCGAGAGACGCTTCAATATCCGCTTCAGTAGCCGGCTTAGCTTCTGCTTGTTTCTTCAGTGTTTCACCTAAATGAAGACCGGTTGCACGACCAAACACGACTAAATCAAGCAGTGAATTACCACCTAGGCGGTTTGCACCATGGACCGATACCGACGCAATTTCACCACAAGCAAATAGACCTTGAATTTCTACATCTGCGCCCGTTGGGTCTTGCTTAATAGCTTGACCAGACACTTGTGTTGGTACGCCACCCATCATGTAATGACAAGTAGGAATCACTGGGATTGGTTCTTTTACTGGATCAACATGAGCAAAGGTACGAGATAGCTCACACACACCAGGTAGGCGAGATTCAAGCGTTTCTTTACCTAAATGATCCAACTTCAGTTTAAGGTGAGGACCCCAAGGACCATCACAACCACGACCTTCGCGAATTTCAACCATCATTGAACGAGCAACAACATCACGACCAGCAAGATCTTTCGCGTTTGGAGCATAACGCTCCATGAAGCGCTCACCGTCTTTATTTAGAAGATAACCACCTTCACCACGACAACCTTCAGTAACAAGAACACCCGCACCGGCAATGCCCGTCGGGTGGAATTGCCACATTTCGATGTCTTGCATTGGAACGCCAGCACGAATCGCCATACCAACACCATCACCGGTATTAATGTGCGCATTCGTTGTTGACGCATAAATACGACCAGCGCCACCTGTAGCAAGGATGGTTGCTTTCGATTTAAAGTAACAAATCTCCCCTGTTTCCATGCAAAGCGCGGTACAGCCTAAAATCGCACCGTCTTCATTTTTAACAAGGTCAAGCGCATACCACTCAGAAAAAATGGTCGTTTTGTGCTTAATATTTTGTTGGTATAACGTATGAAGCAAGGCGTGCCCAGTACGGTCAGCTGCCGCCGCAGTACGTGCCGCTTGCTCACCACCGAAGTTTTTAGATTGACCACCGAATGGTCGCTGATAAATCGTACCGTCATCAAAACGAGAAAAAGGCAATCCCATCTTCTCTAATTCGATAACTGATTCAGGGCCATTCTTACACATGTATTCGATTGCATCTTGGTCGCCAATATAATCGGAACCTTTTACGGTATCGTACATATGTTGTTCCCAGTGATCTTCATGCGCATTACCGAGAGCAACGGTAATACCACCTTGAGCAGATACAGTATGAGAACGAGTTGGAAACACTTTTGATAACAAAGCACATGATAAGCCTTGTTCTGAAATTTGTAGTGCAGCTCGCATTCCTGCACCACCAGCGCCGATTACAACAGCGTCAAATTCTCTAACAGCAATACTCACTACACACCCCACACAATAATTAAACCAGAGAAGAAATACCCAAGCAAAACAGCAACCAAACCTAGTTGAAGCAGAGCACGCAACAATACTGGTTTAATATAATCTGTAAGTACTTGCCATAAACCTATCCACGCATGAATGATTATGGAGAGTAAAGCTAGCATGGTGAATACTTTGGTGAACAAACCACCAAAGAAGTTAGTCCATGACATATAGGTTAGCTCTGGGCCAAAAACACAAAAACCAACAATATATAGTGTGTAGAGGGTTAGGATGATCGCACTAGCACGGATCAAGATAAAATCATGAACTCCGCTACGACCAAGGGAAGATACATTAGCTACCATACCAATACTCCTGCTAAAAGAGATAACACTGCTGTAATTACAAACGCAATTTTAGCGCTTTGGCTGGCTGACTCTAACTCTTCAAAATGTCCCATATCCATCAGTAAATGACGAATACCAACAACAATATGATAAGCGAGAGCAGTCAGGATACCCCACATAATGAACGTCACAAAAAAGCCATCGATATGATCAGCGGCTTGTGCAAATCCAATAGGTGAAGAAAGCGATAGGTTTAATAACCAAAGCAATATTCCAACAGAAACAAAAGTAATTACACCACTTACACGGTGTAAAATAGAGGCGATAGCCGTTATTGGAAAACGGATCGTTTGTAGATCTAAGTTGACAGGTCTTGACTTCTTAACTTTCACAAGGGGCTCACTCAGCTCCATTGAGCATTTTATTGTTATAGATACCCCTGATCTATCAAAAGTCAGTTAAATTTAACATTTTCATAACTTTCGTTGTGAGCAACATCTCTTTATGCGAGTTATTTAACAAATAAAACTCTATTTTTAAGTAGATGAAATTCACGTTAACCCTATATAATACAAGGGACAGACCAGAGACTCAGCCGCAGTATACGATGTGAAACATCTGATTACAAACGCATAAATAACACCTACATCACACCACAGAAAATTAACTTTTTTTTCATCAAAAATATAAACAAGTGCACACATAAGCGCACAAAAATTGACATTAGCCCGTGTAATGGGTACAAAGTTGTCACTCTCATATCCGGGATAGAATAAAAATATAACAAAAGGAGAATGTTATGGCTGATAAGAAAGCAACTCTTCACATTGAAGGTCAAGCACCAATAGACATGCCAGTAATGGAAGGCACTATCGGACCTGAAGTGATTGATGTACGCAAATTAGGCGCTAATGGTTACTTCACTTTTGACCCTGGTTTTCTTGCCACTGCATCTTGTGAATCTCAAATTACCTACATTGATGGCGATAAAGGTGTATTACTACACCGTGGCTTCCCAATCGATCAGTTAGCAAATAATGCTGATTACTTAGAAGTATGTTACATACTACTGAATGGCCAAGCACCAAGCCGTGAAGAATACGAAACGTTCAAAGATATTGTTACCCGTCATACGATGGTTCACGAACAAATTTCAAGCTTCTTCCATGGGTTCCGTCGTGATGCTCACCCAATGGCTGTAATGTGTGGTGTAGTTGGTGCATTAGCGGCCTTCTACCATGATTCACTAGATATTAATAATGATGAACATCGTGAAATTGCGGCATTTAGACTTCTATCTAAAATGCCAACACTTTCAGCGATGTGCTACAAATATTCAATTGGTCAACCGTTTATCTATCCACGTAACGACTTAACGTATGCTGAAAACTTCTTGCACATGATGTTCGCAAACCCATGTGAAGAATATGAAGTAAATCCTGTTGTTGCTCGTGCTATGGATAAAATATTTACTCTGCATGCTGATCATGAACAAAATGCGTCAACATCAACAGTTCGTTTAGCGGGCTCTTCAGGTGCAAACCCATTTGCATGTATCGCCGCAGGTATTGCTTCTCTTTGGGGACCAGCACATGGCGGTGCAAATGAAGCTTGTTTGCGTATGCTTGAAGAAATTGGCTCTCTTGATAATATTGATGAGTACGTTGCAAAAGCAAAAGATAAGGAAGACCCTTTCCGATTAATGGGCTTTGGACACCGAGTTTATAAAAACTACGATCCACGAGCAACAGTAATGCGTGAAGCGTGTCATGAAGTATTGAAAGAGCTAAACATTAAAGATCCACTGTTAGATGTAGCAATGGAACTTGAACGAATTGCGTTATCTGATGAATACTTTGTATCTAAAAAACTGTATCCAAACGTAGATTTCTACTCAGGTATTATTCTAAAAGCGATTGGGATCCCTGCATCAATGTTTACTGTTATTTTTGCACTGTCTCGTACTGTTGGTTGGATCGCACACTGGAGCGAAATGCACAGTGATCCAGATAACCGTATTGGTCGTCCTCGCCAACTTTATACAGGTGAAGAGTTACGCGAATTTAGACCACTTCACGAACGTGAATAATTTAGAGTTCATGTAGATAGTCACTATTTCTTAAATAAAAAGGTTGATGCGTTAGCATCAACCTTTTTTATTCTGATTTAAATAACATCAAATAATGAATCCATAAGTAAATGCCTATACTGGATTATCAATATCAATAAATTTAACGTCAAATCCGTGCTCTCTTACCAACCACTCACCAAGAGCTTTAACTCCATAACGTTCCGTTGCATGATGACCAGCTGCAAAATAATGAATGCCTAATTCACGTGCGATATAAGTCGTTCTTTCAGATATTTCTCCTGATATAAACGCATCTATCCCCTGCTCTGCCGCCAACTCAATATAATCTTGACCTCCACCAGAACACCAAGCCACTGTTTTAATATTTTTATTCACATCTGGGGTAATGTGTAAGGGCTCTCTATTCAATATTTGGCTGATTCTTAAACTAAGATCTTCGCCAGATAATGCAACGTCAAACTCTCCTTTCATTGCTATGGATTGAGGCGTTGGCTCTAGCCCTTCAACATTTATAATTGAAAATAAACGAGCTAACTCCGCATTGTTACCAAGTGTTGGGTGTATATCTAAAGGAAGATGGTAAGCAAATAAATTAATGTCATTTTTAATTAAAGAACGAATACGATTGCCTTTCATCCCTTTAATTGACTCATTTTCGCCCTTCCAGAAGTAGCCATGATGAACTAATAATGCATCTGCTTTATGCTCTATCGCAGCGTCAATAAGTGCTTGAGAAGCAGTTACACCTGTAATGATTTTCTTTACTTCATTTTTACCTTCAACTTGAAGTCCATTTGGGCAATAGTCTTTAATTAATTGAGGTTTTAATTCATTATTTAGTACTGTTTCTAACTGAAAATTATTCACTATCACGTCCCTATATTTAAAATAAAAAAAGCAGCGACATGCGCTGCTTTTTTATTAATATTTTACTGAAATTATACTAGACCACTATAATCCAGCGTCTTTAAATACATTACTTACAATTTCTTGTGCTTCTTGCTCAATCAATGCCAAATGATCAGCACCTTTAAAACTTTCGCAGTAAATTTTATAAATCTCTTCAGTTCCAGATGGGCGTGCAGCAAACCAACCATTCGCCGTTGTTACTTTCAAACCACCAATCGCAGCACCGTTACCAGGAGCATGCGTTAAACGTGCAGTAATCTCATCACCTGCTAATGTTGTTGCAGACACCATCTCTGGAGAGAGTTTACTTAATACCGCTTTTTGTTCTTTATTCGCAACCGCTTGAATACGGTTATAACTTGATTCACCGTGTTGAGCCGCAAGTTTATTATAATATTCTTGCGGGTTCATACCTGTTATTGCTGTAATTTCAGCAGCAAGTAGACACAAAAGAATACCATCTTTATCTGTTGACCATGGTGTACCATCAAAACGTAAGAAAGAAGCACCTGCACTTTCTTCACCACCAAAGCCTAGTGTCCCATTGTATAAACCATCAACAAACCACTTAAAACCAACAGGAACTTCACATAAATCACGGCCTAAATCAGCCACAACCTTATCAATAATAGCTGAAGAAACGAGAGTTTTACCTACAGCGACTTCGTTTTTCCACTGAGGTCGATTTCGATATAAATAATCAATACATACTGCAAGGTAATGATTTGGGTTCATTAGTCCTGATGGCGTAACAATACCATGGCGATCATAATCAGGATCATTACCGAACGCTAAATCATAATCATCTTTTAATGATAATAATCCAGCCATTGCATAAGGTGAAGAACAGTCCATACGAACTACACCGTCTTTATCTAACGACATAAACTGGAATGACGGATCGATAGCTTCACTCACAAGAGTCAAATCAAGTTCAAACGCCTGACCAATTTGACGCCAATATTCAATGCCAGAACCGCCAAGTGGATCGACACCTAATTTTAAATTTGCTTTTTGAATCGCTTCAATATTAATCACATTTTTCAGATCATTAATATACGGTTGAACTAAGTCAATTTGCTTCACAAGATCAGAAGCCATCGCCTCTGTTATAGAAACGCGTTTAACTTCTGTTAATTCATTCGCAATCAATTGATTCGCACGATTTTCAATGGCTGTCGTCAGCTCACCTTCTGCCGGTCCTCCATGAACAGGATTATATTTAATGCCGCCATCTTGAGGTGGGTTATGAGAAGGTGTAATCACAATACCATCCGCTTTCTCATCAAATTTAACATTATGCGTTAAAATTGCATGCGAAATACCGGGGGTCGGAGTGTAGCCATTATTCTCTTGAATAATAACTTCAACGCCATTTGCAACAAATACTTCAATTGCAGACGTAAATGCAGGTTCAGATAATGCGTGAGTATCTTTCCCTAAAAACAGAGGACCAGTCACTCCATTCGCTTTACGAACATCAACAACCGCTTGAGCAATTGCCCAAATATGATGCTGATTAAACGTTGATTTATCCGCCGTTCCACGGTGTCCAGAAGTACCAAATTGCACTTTCTGATCGGCATTAGCTGGGTTTGGCTCTAATAAAAAATAATTAGCAACTAATGCTGGGATATTGTGTAAATCTTCTTGCTGAGCTTTTTGCCCAGCGCGAGGATGTATAGCCATTTGACGATTCCTTGTGACAAATTATGATTTGAGTGCTAACTCAAAAAATTAAATCGCCGCGCACACTTTTTCTGTTAAATCATGTTGGAAACCCATACGTTCCATTAATAATTCAACCATGTGGCGCTTGCGATTAGTATTCGTGTTTGTAATAACCCAGAAAGGCGTTCCTTTGATTTCTCGAGGCTTAGTCGTTTTACCACTTGCTATTAAGGTATCTTGATTATCAGCAAAATAAACTCGAGTTCGACCTTTAACTTCTGTTGCTTCAGAAAAAGCTTTAGAGTCAATGGTATATAATTCTGATAATACAGTTAAAAAGCGATCGATCGCTTTATCTAGTGAGGAGAATTCATCAGAAATTAATAAGGTACGTACTGCTTTCACTCGATCAACAGAGATCTCTTTGCCGGCATCTTTACTAACGACAATGCCTCGTTTGATAACAGCAGAAGGCGCTGTAACAACAAGTTCAGTTGCGGATGATTGCATTAAGATACGACGTAAAATATCAGAGGCACTTTCACCGATGTGTTGAGTTTGGCTCGCAATAAAGCGGTATAGTTCTTCATCTACTTCAATTGTCTTCATTATATGGTTCGTATTCTTAATCTATTTATGAAGGCATAATTATACCTTGTATAATCGTGATACTCTACGACAAACCTAACACAACATAGAAAAATGAAGCGACTTAATTACAAACAACAAGGAAACGGGGATCCATTGATCCTTATTCATGGTCTATTCGGAAGCTTAGATAACCTAGGATTGATAGCACGTCAATTTGAAAGTAGCTATCAAGTGATCAGTGTTGATCTTCGTAATCACGGACTTTCTTTTCACTCTAATGAACATAATTATGACTTACTTGCGACTGATGTAATTGAATTAATGGATCATCTTTCCATTACGTCTGCCCATATTATTGGGCATTCAATGGGAGGCAAAGTAGCAATGGCTATTGCTGGATCTTCCCCAGAAAAAATTAATTCTCTTTCTATCTTAGACATGGCCCCAGTTTCATACCCAGAACGAAAACATGATGCTGTTTTTGCTGGATTACAACGTGTAATAACAACGCCACCAACGTCTCGAAAAGAAGCAGATGTCTTATTATCAACCTCAATTATTGATCCCGGAGTTAGACAATTTTTAAGTAAGTCATTGCATAAAGTAAATAATACGTTAACTTTTAGATTTAACGTGTCGACGTTATTTAATCAGTATTCTGACATTATTGGTTGGCATGACATCACTCCCTTCTCAGGCCATGTCTTATTTATAAAAGGAGAAAATTCCGATTATATTCTGCCTGAGCATAGAGCAAGCATCATGGCTCAATTCCCTACTGCAAAAGCGCATGTAGTGAATGGAACCGGGCATTGGTTGCATGCAGAAAAACCAGAGACGATTTATCGCATAATTAATCGTTTTATAGAAAATAGTCGTAAAAGATAATCAATACCAACCAGCGCAAAGCTATGGTATAGTTTTGCGTCATTATATGATTAGTTTAGCAAGCCTGCATAATGTAAGGGTGAATCATGCTGTATGAACATTTTGATCTTATTGAATCTATTGGATTAGATTTATTGTTTGCCTCGATTTTTTTCTTTATCGGTATGGCAATAAAAGATGTTTTAAAACAGGGAAATGTCCCACCTTTTGGCCGACGTATTGTTTGGCTAGTACTCTTTCTTGGTTGTACTGGTTTTATTGCGAAAGGTCTTATTCAGCTCAGCTGGGAAGGCGCAGGGCTTGGCTAAATTCAACTAATCAAATAACACCAAATTTCATTAATTAGAAAAATACAGGTATTCATCATATGGCAAGTGTAGGACTCTTCTTTGGTAGCGACACAGGTAACACTGAAGCTATTGGCAAGATGATTCAAAAACAGCTTGGTAAAAAGCTAGTTCATGTACAAGATATTGCGAAAAGCAGTAAAGAAGACATTGATAACTTTGACCTTCTTCTTTTAGGTATCCCTACATGGTATTACGGTGAAGCTCAATGTGATTGGGATGATTTCTTCCCAGAGTTAGAAGGCATTGATTTCTCAACTAAGCTTGTTGCTATTTTTGGTTGTGGCGACCAAGAAGATTACGCTGAGTATTTCTGTGATGCGATGGGCAATATTCGTGACATCGTAGAAGCAAAAGGCGGCACAGTAATTGGTTACTGGCCAACAGAAGGCTATGAATTCGAAGCATCTAAAGCTCTCGTTGATGAAAATAACTTTGTTGGTCTTTGTATTGATGAAGATCGCCAACCAGAGCTGACTGAAGAACGTGTTACTGCATGGGTGAAACAAATCCATGAAGAAATGTGTTTAGCAGAACTTGAAGACTAAATTTTAGTTTTTATGGGTGCCCTCTGTCATGAGGGCATTATCTAAATTGAGGTTTTTTCCTCACGTACAATGTTCGATTGACTCTTGCCACCACCTTTCCATTCTTATCATAAATATACACTTCAAACTCTGGAAAGCATTTATTTCCATTTTCCGTTAATTGTTTAATTTCTTTTATTTTTTCATCTGAAATAACAAAATGAGCCTCTAGGTTACTTGTTCCCGGTGAAATAAAATCGATTTCTGCTTTTTTATCCCATACAAAATATTCTTCCCGAAAAATACCCATTAGCATCAACGAAAAAACCGGATCAGTCATAGAAAAAATACTTCCTCCATATTGGGTACGATTCGCATTCCTATTCCAAAATCGATCTTTTAGTACAACTCGAACATCTTGAAAATTTTCTGAAATGTTTTTGATCGATATCCCAGCGCCCCAAAATGGAGGCCAAATATTTAATGCCCATCGGACTATTTTTGGGGTAAAGTAACGGTACATATTTATTTCCTTTAATTCTGGTCAGACCTCATAATAGTTTGTATATTAACAAAAGATCAACATCTATTTTTTTGTAAGAGATCTTGCAGATAAGGTTTCAACTGAATTGAATGTTCCCTATAATTAAGTTATTAAAACTGCACAAGAAATCGATGCAGAATGCCAATACAGGAAAAGTCAATGTCAGATAACAACCAAGCACTGAAAAAAGCCGGTTTAAAGGTAACTCTTCCGCGTCTTAAAATTTTAGAAATCTTACAGCAACCCGAGAGCCAACATATTAGCGCTGAAGATTTATATAAAAAATTAATCGATATTGGTGAAGAGATTGGACTTGCTACTGTTTATCGCGTACTAAACCAATTTGATGATGCAGGTATTGTTACTCGCCATCATTTTGAAGGCGGTAAATCGGTCTTTGAACTAGCAACACAACATCACCACGATCATCTTGTATGTCTAGATTGCGGCAAAGTAATCGAGTTCTCTGATGATCTAATAGAAGAACGTCAGAAAGACATTGCGAATAAATACAATGTTCGCTTAACTAATCACAGCTTATATCTATATGGTCATTGTATTACTGGTGACTGCATAGAAAATACCACCGCTCATAATGGCTAATATTTAGTTTACGTGCATAAAAAAACCAGCATCTCTGCTGGTTTTTTATTATCTATAAATTACTTGATTAGGATTAACCTTCCCAAGTATCACGTAAACCTACTGTACGGTTGAATACAAGAGCCTCTGGAGTAGAGTCTTTGTTATCAATACAGAAATAGCCTGTACGTTCAAATTGATAGCCAGCTTCCGCTTCTGCAGTTACTAAGCTTGGTTCAACAAAACCCTGTTTAGTAATTAATGACTCAGGATTAATACTTTCTGAGAAATCCTCTAAAGCCGCAGGGTTTGGCACTGTGAATAAACGATCATATAGACGAATTTCTGCAGGGAACGCTTTGTCTGCAGATACCCAATGAATAACGCCTTTCACTTTACGACCATCTGCTGGGTTTTTACCTAGCGTTTCTGTGTCATAGCTACAGAAAATAGTCGTGATGTTACCCGCTTCGTCTTTTTCAATTCGATTTGCTTGAATAACATAAGCACCGCGTAAACGCACTTCTTTACCAAGTACTAAACGTTTGTATTTCTTGTTTGCTTCTTCACGGAAATCATCTTGCTCAATATAAACTTCACGAGTAAATGGAACTTCACGAGTACCCATTTCTGGTTTATTTGGATGATTTGCAACGTTTAGCGTTTCGACTTTACCTTCTTCGTAGTTTTCAATCACTACTTTTACAGGTTCAAGTACAGCCATTGCACGAGGTGCATTTTCATTTAGATCATCACGAATACACGATTCTAATGAACCAAATTCAATCATGTTCTCTTGCTTAGTTACACCTATGCGCTTACAGAATTCACGAATAGACCCCGCAGTAAAACCACGACGACGTAAACCAGAAACCGTAGGCATACGTGGATCATCCCAACCGTTTACTAATTTCTCAGTAACCAGTTCATTAAGCTTACGCTTAGACATGATCGTGTATTCTAAGTTTAAACGGCTAAACTCATATTGATGTGGTTGGCAATCAATCGTAATATTTTCCAAAACCCAATCGTATAAACGACGGTTGTCTTGGAATTCTAATGTACAGATAGAATGCGTAATGCCTTCAAGTGCATCCGAAATACAATGAGTAAAATCGTACATTGGGTAGATACACCACTTATCGCCAGTTTGGTGATGAGTAGCAAAACGAATACGATAAATAACAGGATCGCGCATAACGATAAATGAAGAAGCCATGTCGATTTTTGCACGTAAGCAAATAGTGCCTTCTTTAAATTTACCATCACGCATTTGTTCAAATAGCGCAAGGTTCTCTTCGACACTACGATCACGGTATGGGCTGTTTTTACCCGGCTCTTTAAGAGAACCACGGTACTCACGGATTTGATCAGAGGTTAACTCATCAACATAAGCCAGTCCTTTCTCAATCAATTCAACCGCGTAGTCATACAATTTATCGAAGTAATTCGAAGAATAATGAATATCTCCGCTCCAATCAAAACCTAACCATTTAACGTCATTTTTGATTGATTCAACGTATTCAATATCTTCTTTTTCAGGGTTAGTATCATCAAAACGTAGATTACACTGTCCCTGATAATCTTGAGCAATACCAAAATTCAAACAGATAGATTTTGCGTGTCCGATATGCAGATAACCGTTTGGCTCTGGCGGGAAACGAGTATGGACACTGGAATGTTTACCTGACTTTAGGTCTTCATCAATAATTTGACGGATAAAGTTGGTAGGACGAGTTTCAGTTTCACTCATCTAAAGCACCTCATTGGTATTAGGAGAAAGAACAAATTGTTCATATCTCCCTATGATCCACAATTATGGGCCAATACTCAATATATAGAATCAAATAGTTGCTTTATTTCCATAAAAAAAGCCGCTCTAATTAGAGCGGCTCATTAAATCGAGTTAATTTACTCAATAATTATGGTAGTGCAACTGCTGTTAAGTCTTCAGAAGCTGGGATTTTTTTCATTTCACCAGCAACGATTTCAGCAAGAGGACCTAGGATAACTTGAACATTGTTTGAACCAAGTTTAACTACGCCCATTGCACCAAGACCTTTCAGTTGCTTCTCGCTGATTACGCTAGTGTCTTTAAGAGTTAAGCGTAAACGAGTGATACAAGCATCAATGTTTTCTATGTTGTCGTGACCACCAAGCGCTTTAAGATACTGCTTAGCTAGTTCACTTGTTTCTTTAGAACCACGGATTGAGCTTTCTTCTTCATCATCGTCTTCACGGCCTGGAGTCTTAAGGTTAAACTTAAGGATTACAGCGCGGAAGATAAAGTAGTATAAAGCGAAGAAAACGATACCTTGGATAATTAGCATATACCAATTAACCGCTAGTGGGTTACGGCTAGAAAGAACCATATCAACTAGACCCGCAGAGAAACCGAAGCCTGCAATCCAATGCATAGATGCTGCGATGAATACAGAGATACCCGTTAATGCTGCGTGAACTACATACAATGCAGGAGCAAGGAACATGAATGAGAATTCTAGTGGTTCAGTTACACCCGTAAAGAACGATGCGAAACCTGCAGCAATCATAATAGATGCTACTTTTTCTTTGTTCTCAACTTTTGCAGTGTGGTAGATAGCTAGTGCTGCACCTGGTAGACCAAACATCATGATTGGGAAGAAACCAGCTTGGTACATACCTGTAACACCTACAGTTGCAGTACCTTCAGCGATAGACTTTGCGCCACCTAGGAAGTTAGGGATGTCGTTAATACCAGCAACGTCGAACCAGAACACTGAGTTAAGTGCATGGTGAAGACCTACAGGAATTAATAAACGGTTGAAGAATGCATAGATACCTGCACCCGTAGCACCCATACCTTGAATTGATTCGCCGAAGTGAACAAGACCATCGTAGATTGCTGGCCATACGTACATAAGCACGAACGCAATTAAAATACCTGCAAATGACGTTAGAATAGGTACAAGACGTTTACCTGAGAAGAATGCAAGTGTTTTATGCAATTCAACAGCAGAGAAACGGTTGTAAATTTCAGCAGATATGATACCAACTAAAATACCAACAAATTGGTTGTTGATCTTACTAAAAGCAGCAGGAACAGCAGCAGGATCAATACCTTGAATTTGAGCTACCGCACCTGGAGAAAGAAGATTCGTTACAACAAGGAAACCAACAAAACCAGAAAGTGCCGCTGCACCATCTTTATCTTTAGACATACCATAAGCAACACCAATTGCGAATAGTACAGACATGTTATCAATAATAGACGCACCAGCTTTGATTAAAAACGCTGCTAATGCACTATTGCCGCCCCAAGCCACCGGATCAATCCAGTAACCAATACCCATTAAAATTGCTGCTGCAGGTAATGTAGCAACTGGTACCATCAGTGCTTTACCTACTTTTTGAAAATATCCTAAAATATTCACCTTTAGATTCCCCCTATAAGGATTTTAGATTTTTTTGAGTAGCTTACGTTAGCTTATTATAAACTTATTTCGCTACTCGTTATTAACAGGGTCAGTGTAAGGGATTAATTTCGCCCCGCAAATTAAAAGCGAGCTAATTGTGATCATTATCACCTGCAGAGGGAATATTTAAGGTATTTTGCTAGCGAGATCATAAAACTTATTTTATCATTCGAAAGAATAAAACATCCGGAATAATATTTGGTCATAAATAGACTCAATTTTGTCATTACTGAACGAAACATTTAGGACATAGAGTGTACCGCTCAGTAAGCAGTTTTATTTTTTACTTGCTTAAAAATTTCCACAAAAAAAGTTCTATTTTTTTTGTACACTAAATTATAACTTAAAGGATTCACGCTATGTATGCGCTAACTAACTGTAAAGTCTATACTGGTAATGATGTTCTTGTTGATCACTCAGTGATTATCAACGGCACCAATATTGAAAAAATCTGCCTAACATCTGAACTTCCTGATGGCATCGAACGTAAAGATTTAGACGGTGCTAATTTAAGCCCTGGTTTCATCGACCTTCAGCTAAATGGCTGTGGTGGTGTAATGCTAAATGATGAAATTACAGCAAAAACCATGCAAATAATGCATGAAGCAAACCTTAAATCGGGTTGTACTAGCTTTTTACCGACATTAATCACTTCTTCAGACGAAGATATGCGCGCTTCTATTGAAGCTGCTCGTGAATATCACAACAAATATCAAAACCAATCTTTAGGTTTACACCTTGAAGGTCCGTACCTAAATGTCATGAAAAAAGGCATTCACAGCGTTGACCATATCCGTCACTCAGATTCAGATATGATCCAACTTATGTGTGATAACGCTGATTTAATCACAAAAGTGACATTGGCTCCTGAGCAAAATGATCCTGAACATATTGAGCGTCTTCACAAGGCCGGTATTGTTGTTTCAATTGGCCACACAAACGCAACGTATGCAGAAGCTCGCCAAGGTTTTGAGTCAGGCATTACATTCGCTACTCATTTATTTAATGCAATGACACCAATGGTAGGTCGTGAACCAGGTGTTGTTGGTGCAATCTACGATACACCAGACGTTTATGCTGGCATTATCGCTGATGGCTTCCATGTTGATTACGCAAACATTCGTATCGCGCACAAAATAAAGAAAGAAAAGTTAGTATTAGTGACCGATGCCACAGCTCCTGCAGGTGCTGACATGGAATACTTTATTTTTGTGGGGAAGAAAGTATATTACAAGGATGGTAAATGTGTTGATGAAAATGGCACATTAGGTGGATCAGCTCTGACTATGATTGAAGCAGTTCAGAATACAGTTGAACACGTTGGAATCGCTTTAGATGAAGCTCTACGTATGGCTACGTTATATCCTGCTCAAGCAATTGGTGTAGATAATAAACTTGGTCGAATCAAAAAAGACATGGTAGCTAACCTTGCTATTTTTGATCGTGACTTTAATGTAAAAGCGACTGTTGTTAACGGACAATACGAGCAAAGTTAATATGACTGACGGACAAATTGGTAATGTAGATCTAGTAAAACAATTAAACAGTGCCGCTGTTTATCGTTTAATCGACCAAAAAGGACCGATTTCTCGAATTCAAATCGCAGACGTTAGTCAACTTGCACCAGCAAGTGTTACCAAGATAACCCGTCAATTATTAGAGCGTGGCTTAATTAAAGAAGTCGCGCAACAAGCATCAACTGGTGGTCGAAGAGCAATTTCTTTGACTACCGAAACCTCACCCTTTCATTCAATCGCGGTGCGCTTAGGCCGTGATTATATTCAGCTAAGCCTATTTGATCTTTCAACAAAAGAATTAGCCAGTGAATACCAAGAATTTCATTATAGTAACCAAGAACACCTTTTAGATGGCCTAAATAAATTACTCCAAAACTTCATTACCCGTAATCAAGACACCATCAAACAACTCATCGCTATTGGTATCACACTCCCTGGTTTGGTTAACCCAGAAACGGGCGTTGTAGAATATATGCCAAATACCGATATAGACAAACTAGCATTGGCTGACTTCATTAAAGAAACGTTTGATATTCAATGCTTTGTTGGTAATGATATTCGAGGTTTAGCGCTCGCTGAACACTATTTCGGGGCCTCTCAAGATTGCCGAGATTCTATTCTAGTGAGTGTTCATAGAGGAACCGGGGCTGGTATTATTGTTAATGGTAAAGTATTTCTAGGGCATAATCGAAACGTTGGAGAAATCGGTCATATTCAAATCGATCCAATCGGCGATAAATGCCAATGTGGTAACTTTGGATGTTTAGAAACAGTTGCAGCAAACCCTGCAATTATTTCGCGTATAGAGACGTTACTTGAGCAGGGTTACCCATCTAGCCTTTCTCAGTTAGAAACGATAACTATGTCTGATATTTGCCATGCCGCAAATCATGGAGATGAATTAGCAACACAGACTTTATTACGTGTTGGTAACCAGCTTGGTAAAGCAATTGCGATGACAATAAACCTATTTAATCCACAAAAAATAGTTATCGCAGGAGCAATCACCCAAGCCGATAAAATTGTCTTTGCAGCAATACAGAATTGCATTAAAAATCAATCATTAACCGCTTTTCATAAAAACTTACCCGTTGTAGCCTCAAAACTCGACAAGCAACCGACGATTGGTGCTTTCTCAATGGTTAAGCGCGCAATGCTTAATGGCGTCTTGTTACAAAAATTATTAGATGAGTAAGCGCGAATAATTTTTGTCATGTTACCCTAAGGGCTGCATTTGCGGCCCTTTTTATTACTTTCAGGAAAATATCTTTTATGGAGTTGCTCTTTATTATCGCGGCCTTTGTCATGGGCTTCATCGCATTAAAAATAAATTTACCTCCATTGGTAGGCTTTTTATTAGCAGGGTTCGGCTTACACGCTTTCGGCTTTCAATCTAACGATACATTATCTACTTTTGCTGATCTTGGTGTCACTCTTCTCTTATTTTCTATTGGTTTAAAACTCGATATAAAAACACTACTAGCAAAAGAAATTTGGTTGGGCGCCACACTTCATAATGTATTTTCAACCCTATTTTTCACCCTCGCGTTATTAGGGTTAAAGTTACTTGGCATTACCATGCTAGCAAATATAGAAATAGCACAATTAGTGTTATTTGGCTTTGCTCTCTCTTTTTCGAGTACCGTTTTTGCTGTTAAAGCCTTACAAGAAAAAGGGGAAATGAATGCAACCTATGGGACATTAGCCATTGGTATTCTGGTCATGCAGGATATTTTTGCTGTTGTCTTCTTAAGTGTATCGACTGGAAAGATCCCTGAAATTACCGCCCTTGCTTTATTTGCCCTTCCTTTATTTAGACCCCTTTTCTTCAAACTATTAGATTGGGCAGGTCATGGTGAGATGCTCGTACTCTATGGTATTTTCTTAGCGTTAGTCGCAGGAGCTGGTACGTTTGAATTGGTTGGAATGAAACCGGATCTTGGCGCACTTATTTTAGGAATGCTACTCGCTGGCCATTCAAAAGCATCCGAGTTATCTAAATCTCTATTTAACTTAAAAGAAATACTCCTTATTTGTTTCTTCTTAAATATAGGTTTATCAGCAGCACCTACGCTATCTGGACTCACTCTTGCTCTACTTCTCATTTTATTACTTCCAGTAAAAGGATTTTTATATTTTATTATTATCAATAAATTTAAATTCCGTGTACGCACTTCTTTACTCGCCTCCCTTACATTGTTTAATTACAGTGAGTTTGGTCTTATTGTTGGTGGCCTCGCCTTTAAAATGGGTTGGTTACCAGGAGACACGCTAGTTGCCATTGCTATAGCCGTTTCTATATCATTTATTATTTCAGCGCCATTAAATAATTTTGGACACTCCATTTACCAACGATCTCGCCATTGGTTAAAAGAACATACCGCAGAAAAGCTAAATTCAATGGATAAACTGATTAATCCAGGTAGAGCACAAATATTAATCTTAGGTATGGGTCGTATAGGTAGCGGTGCTTACGATGAGCTTAAAGATAAATATGGGGATATTATTTTAGGCATAGAGCTTAAAGACGATGCAGCAAAACATCATCAAGAACTAGGACGAAACGTGATCACCGGTGATGCTACCGATCCTGATTTTTGGGAACGTATTTTATCGACATCTCACGTTAAACTTGTTTTGCTTGCGATGCCAAACCATCAAGGTAATCAATTTGCTTTAGAGCAATTAAAATCGAGAAATTACAAAGGACAAACCGCCGCAATTGCCGCTTATAATGACCAAATCGATGGCTTAGTAGAACAAGGGGTTGATGCAGCCTTTAATATATACAATGAAGCAGGTAGTGGTTTTGCTCGCCATGTCACAGAGCAACTAAACCCTAAATTCAATCAATAACGTTTTATTTATAACCAATCAAAGATAATCAAGTACATCAAATAAGAAGGAATGATATCAATTCCTTCTTATTTCCTTTCTTCTTCCTTTCTTCTT